>CAYVAN010000053.1:0-14506 GCA_964449225.1 uncultured Rhodopirellula sp. | reverse complement strand
GGTGCAGACCAATGATTTCTACACTCAAACTGAACGCCTGCCGCATCTAGATCATTACCTATTGGGTGGGTCTTTGTTTGGCGATCGATTTACTTATTCAGCGCACAATCAAGTTGGATACGCTCGTTTAAATGCGGCGGATTTACCCACCGATGCCGCCGAAGCAGCGGAATTTTCCGCTGTCCCTGGTGACATTGATTCATCTGGAATTGTGGCATCAACAAAACATGAAATTGCGTTGCCGTTCCAGTTGGGTGCCCTGAAGCTGGTTCCCAACATCGGGGGCGAGGCAACGCATTACGGCGAAGCGGTCGATGGCGATTCACTGACACGACTGGTTGGCCAAGCAGGCATTCGAGCGAACTTGCCGATGTGGCGAGTCGATCCCACAATCCAGAGCAGCCTGTTGAATGTTCGCGGCCTGGCCCACAAAGTCGATTGGACGGCAGAGTATTTCTTTGCTGATAGCGATACTGGTCGGGATGAAGTTCCCTTCTACGATCCGCTTGATGACAACGCACAAGAACAGTTTCGTCGTCGTTTTATTGGTGATGTGTTTGGCGGTGTCTTGCCCGATCAGTTTGACCCCCGAACCTATGCTTTTCGAAATGGAATCCAGCGGGGTGTCACCAGTCCCAGCGATGTTGTCGTCGATGACCTGCAACAATTTCGCCTAGGGGTCCACCAGCGTTTTCAAACCAAACGCGGACTGCCGGGTCGCGAACGCATCACGGATCTGTTTCAGTTTGACGTCGACACCGTCTTATTCCCCGAAGCTGATCGCGATAATTTCGGTGAACACGTGGGACCAACGACTTACGACATGCGATACCACGTTGGTGATCGCGTCACACTGCTAAGTGACGGATACATCGACTTCTTTGATGACGGCCTGCGTTCGATCAGTGCTGGAATTCGCAGCAGTCGGCCGGGGGTTGGTGATGTCTACGTTGGCCTGCTGTCGATCGAAGGACCGGTCAGTAGCACGGTATTGCGAAGCACGGTCGATTACCGGTTAAACGAAAAATGGATCGCTTCGGCTGGCAACACTTACGACTTTGGTGAAATTGGAAATGTGGGACAAACACTGGCTCTGACTCGGATCGGTGAATCGTTCTTGGTTCGACTGGGGGTCAACGTGGATTCGGGACGCGACAATGTCGGGTTTGGTTTCTCGATTGAGCCACGGTTCTTTCCACGTCCAAAGCTGGGGCGCGTTGGCGGTCAGCTTATTCCACCACCAGGAGTCGAAGGTCTTGAGTGATCCGCTTGATTCCAACCAACGCTTCATGGAAGTTCAATGGCGTAAGAAATTCGGTTACGCCTTCGCTGGCGTTGGCGATAGTTTCGTCACCCAAGCCAGCTTTTGGGTTCATTTGCCGGCCGCCGTCATTGTTGTCGCCTTAGCTGCATTCTTACAACTTCATCCTTGGCGATGGGCAGTGTTAATCCTATGCATCGCGATCGTCATTGCCGCTGAATTGTTCAACACAGCATTAGAACATTTGGTGACTGTTCTGCACCCGAATCGTGATCCGAGAATTGCCAGAGCACTCGATGCGGCTGCCGCAGCGGTATTGGTGGTCGCAATCGCGTCGGTCATCGTTGGAATCATCGTGCTTGGTCCGCCGCTTTTGCAGTGGTTGGGTTGGTGATTATCGCAGCCGAGCGACCATGGCGAAGACTCCGAAGTGAAAAATGACTTTGCCCCGGCGCGATCAGCTGCGGTTTTCGTTATCAGACTAGCGGTCTGTCAAAGCTAGGAATTCGGGTTGGCAGTAGTGGATCTTGATAAAGATCCTCGTGGTTCAGGAACCTTAACAAAATTCACTACCCTAAAGCTTGCGTCTGACGCGGCACTAGGTTGTTTGGTCGTTGACCCAGGTTCGGTAACCATCGCTTGCATCGTCAATTGCGATGAAAATGATTTGCGGTTCGTCATAGGGGTGAAGTTTGGCGATTTTTGTTTTAAGGCCCGGCCAAGCGATGCACGAAGTTTTGATCATCAAGCGAAATTCTGTGGACTTCTGCACTTCGCCTGCCCAGCGGTAATAGCTTGTGATTGGGCCCGTGATTTGAACACACGCTGCTAAGCATTGATCAACGAGATTTTGGGCCAGTCGATCCGCGTCCTTCTCATTGGCAACCGTCGTCATCACCATCCCAAGCTGACTTGAATCGTTCATTGTAGAGAACCTCAAACCCATTTGATTCGAACTTTGGAAACCGTCGATCTGGCATTAGTATCGACATTCATCTTTAAAACGAGTTTACTTAGTACCCACGGCACACCCCACCGTTTTGTCGGAATCAACATGCTCAAAACTCTGAAAAAACTGTTTTCCCCAACAACCATCGACTCCGCTGCGTTGCGCGGAATGATTCTAGTGGTAATCGCCCCGATCACCGCGATGGCTGCTGATAACGACACGATGATCACGGTCACGGAAGCTCAGCTATCACTGATTCGCAACACGGCGATCGCTGCTCCCATGGCGGGCGTCGTTGATAAGGTCGTGGTTTCGGAGGGGGATCGCGTTACGCCTGGTCAGATAATGGTTCAGCTGAATGCCGATCAAGTGACCACGGAATTGCGAGCCGCTGAAGCGGCATCGAAGGCGGCTCAATTAGAAGCCAGTAACGATGTCGATGCACGCTATGCAGTTCGCACGCTAGAAGTTCGCGAGCGAGAGCTGCAACAGAACATCGAAGCCAACCAAGGTTTCGCTGGTGCAATCAGCGACACCGAAATTGAAAAGTTGAAGTTGGTCGTCGATCAATCACAACTCGCGATCGAACAGGCAAAGCATGATTTGCAGGTCGCCGCAGCGGCGGCCAGAGAAAAATCTGCCGCCGCTGAAATCGTCAAAGCTCGCTTGGATAAACATTCAATCCGAGCCCCCGTCGATTCACAAGTTGTTGAAATTGATGTGCAACCGGGTCAATGGGTCGAAGCGGGTAAGCCAGTGGTGCGTTTGATTTCACTAGACCCGATTCGAGCGGAGTGCTTTGTTGATGGTCGCAAATACGGTGACGATTTGGTCGGTCGCCAAGTCGAATTTGTGATGGCAGAAACCAATGCCGTATCGCCAGCAATAAAGCTGACGGGCAAAGTGGTGTTTGTTTCCCCCGAAGTTCATCCGGTCACCGGTCAGGCTCGATTGTGGGCGACGCTTGATAACTCAGGCAACAAAGGCCGCGCGGGAATGCGTGGCACGCTGACGATTAAGTGAGCCGGGAATCAGCCAAGATCCACCTCATAAGACTGTTTCAGTTACAGCTGACGCAGATATTGAATCCCTTGATTGAGCTCGTCTAAGTTCGACTCGGCGCGTCCGACCACAAAGTGCCCTCGGTACTGATACTCTTCCAAGACGCCCAACAGTTCGGGGAACTCTGCGATTCCTTGTCCTAGTGGCACCGAAACGCCGCGTCCTGCTGCCAGGTCCAGCACGCCGTCAATTGCCATCACCAATTGCACACGCGACGCTACCGCTGCGACGGATGATCGCAGTTCGAACTGATTGATGATTAACTGCCCTGGGTTTAGCGCGATGGCGACGTAACCATCCTCACTGCTTTCTATTAACTTCATCAGCCGTTCACCCGGCTCTGTTCCTGTTTCAGCGGCAAAAAAGGTTCCGACCTTCGCACCGTAGCGACCGAAGTCATCCACGACTGTTTTCAGCGTTTCGTAGCGAGCGTCGTCGTTGGATTCGGGGACTCTGCCTAGCGAATTGACGACCACGGGGGATCCCAATCTGTATGCTAGCAACATCATTTTTTTCGTTGCATCGACACGCCGATCCAGGTCTGGGACATGGTCATAGCCGTGCCGGGTTGGAAAACGAACAGCTGCGACGCGAAGATTAAGATCGTCCAGCATTTTCCGAAAGCTTCGCAGCCCAGTGTCCGACAATGAAGAAGGGTTAATGCCGTTTTTAGCGTTTAGTTCGACTGCATTGGCTCCCATCCTGGCGGCCATTTCGAGTGCCTGCCGCGTCGGCAAATTCATTGCGTCAATTCGTACCGCGATTTTAAGCTCAGCCAAATTCGTCTCCCATTGCTTCGATCGGTCGTTCATTCGATGTTCGGATTCATTTTAATTGACTTGATTCCGAATCATTGGCGAGTCTTACCGACACGGCCGATGGTGGCAACCGCTGCGTTAGCAGCAAAATGTCTGATCATTCTGATTTGTCTTGGCGGACCGATCTCATCTTCAATCGGGCAGTCAGCGACAGCGCCGCAGAGCTTTTTTCCGGCGCGGGTCGAGCCGACATCATCGACTCGTCCGCTGCGGTCCTTTGTCTGGGAATTTGGCCGTGCAGATGATCCTAATTACACCGGAATGCCCAACGGTTGGATTCGCTATCGAGGACTTGGGTATCCTAACTTCATCCATGCTGAACTTGTCGCCAAAGACACACTTCTTGAGAAAAAGGTGCAGCGTTTTGATGCTTGGCTAATCAACGCTTGGCAATCTTTGCAGGAGCAGGCAGCGGACTACCCTTGGTTATCTGGGTTGCCAGCGCCGCCATCGGCGGGCGACTTGCTCGTTGATCGCTACCTGCGAATTCAGTTAGATGGCGGCCAGTTCAAACTACAATCACCGGCAATCGATTCTTCGCGTCAGTACCAATACCAACTTAGTTGTGACGTGATGACTGAAGGGCTTCGGTACGACTCTGTTCGGATTGAGTTTGTGTTTTTGGACAAGGATGACAAAGAACTACTGGTTCGATCTTCTGACCGCGTCAGCGGAACCCGTGATTGGGAACGGCTTGCGGTGAAGATGGTGCGCCCGCCTGTTGGTGTCGCCAAGATGGCAGTTCGTTTGATCGTGGAACGATCCAATGATGGGTTCGAGGATATTCGAGGCGTGATCGGGTTTGACAATGTACGCATCAATCAATTTCCGCAGCTTCGGGTGACAACGGACCAACCCAGTGGTGTTTATGTTTCCAACACTTCGGTTGAATGCCAAGCGAGTGTGCTGGGTTTAGGGGCATCGGATGCGTTAGTTCATTTTAAGTTGCTTGACCATCAAGGGAATGAAATTGGCAAGTCAAAAATTGAGGTAACCAAAGCGGATCGTTCGTCGTATCGCAATTCGGTGGGACGCATCGTGGATGATTCAAACGAATCTCGCGTCAACTGGAAGACTCCACGGTTGGGGCCTGGCTTTTATCGTTTGGTTGCCTCGATCAATCATCCCCAACCAGCAATCGCCCCTGTCACCTCGGGCATGATTCGTTCGGTATCGGATGATCCTTGGCCAAGGTTGGTTAGCGAAACAACTTTTGTGGTCATCGATCCGTCATTAATCGGTCCGGTCAATGGACCGTTTGGCTGGACATTGCCCAAAGAAGTGATCCGGCAGTCCCCGCGAGAGCTGGCGAAATGGTTAAGCGACGTTGGGGTCGCATGGGTTAAGTACCCATGTTGGCTTTCACCCGATGATAGAATTGCCGCAGAGAAAATCGCCGCGATGATGTCAAAGCTTCAGGAGTCGGGAATTCAAACCGTTGGAATGCTTGACGTTCCACCAGCAAGCGAAGTGCCTGACTACGACTTGCGCGGTCGCCGTGACCTCGTCGCCGCCCAACTGTTTCGCGACCCCAAGGTTTGGCAACCTAAACTTGAACCACTGATGTCAGTTTTGACGTTGAAGGTGCGAAAGTGGCAGATCGGCGGAGAGCGAGATTTTAGTTTTCTAGGTCGCCCGCATTTGCGTGATTCAATCAAGGAAATTTCGAGAGGATTGCAGGGCTACGGCCAACCAATTGAAGTCGCTATTTCTTGGCCTTGGTTGGAAAAAAAAATGCCCGCGTCCGAAGCAACTTGGCAAGCGACTTGTCGTAGTGTTCAACCTTCTTTGCAGGCAACTGAAATGGATCAGTTCCTGTCGTTAAGCGAAGACTATTCGCCCAACAACGGGCCAACCACTTGGGTGCTTTTGGATCCAATTGAAAAGAGTCAATACAACCAAGACAACCGCGTACGCGACTTGATGCTGCGAATGGCGACGGTGCGGAGTCATCGGATCGAAGCTGCTTTCCTAAGTGAGCCCCACCATCGGGATCACGGTGTATTAACACCGGATGGACGTCCTGAGGAACTACTTCTGCCTTGGCGTACAACCGCAAGAGTGATTGGAAACCTGCGCAAAGCCGGGTCGCTGCGTTTACGCGGTGGCTCCAACAGTATCGTGTTTGCAAATAACAATCGCGCCGTCATGATGCTCTGGTCGCCACAGCCCACGCAGGAAAAACTATTTCTGGGGGACGACGTCAAACAGGTCGACGCGTGGGGGCGAGTTACACCGCTGCCGGTGATTGCCGACCCTGTTCAACCCTATCAATTGATTGATGTTGGACCCGTGCCAATCTTTGTCACCGGCGTTGATCCAGTTCTTCTTGCCTTTCGGATATCGGTTCAGACTCAGCCCGAACAATTTGATTCGCTGCTGGGACAACAACAAAAGCTGACAGTCATGCTGACGAATCCGACTCGCGAATCTTTGGTGGGATCGATGCGGATTCGGGCACCCGAAGCATGGACGATTCAGGATCCCGTGCGAAATTGGGAAACGCTAGCTGGCAGATCGCTCGCGCAAGAGTTTGATGTCGTGCTTGGCAACACAGCCAAAATTGGCAGTCATGAATTACCCATTCAATTCGAGCTTGATACCGTTCCACCAAAACTGATCACCGTCTACCGGGAAATCACCGTGGGCCCCGAGGGCTTGCTGGTAAAGGTTACGACACGCTTATTGAAATCACGCGAATTGCGGGTTCGCATCGACATCACGAACCGATCCACGCGGCGGCAAGCCTACAATGCACACCTATTTGCCCCTGGACGACAATATCAAACGACGTTCATCGAAATAAAACCCGATGAAACGGTCCGCCGCGAAATGTATTGGCGAAATGGCAAAGGACTGATCGGTCAGCAGATGATCTTGCGAGCGCGTGAAGAGGATGGTGATCGCGTGATGAATTACTCTATTGATGTGACTCGCTAGTTGAAATTCCTATTAACTAATGATGACGGTATCGAGGCTCCTGGCATGGAGGCCTTGGTCAAATGTATTTCCAAGATTGCGGCAAGCGATGATCAGATCATCGTGGTTGCGCCCGATCGCCAACGCAGCGAGTGCGGGCACAGTGTTACGCAGGGCCGGCCGTTGGCTATCACACAGGTTCGACAGCACTGGTATTCCGTTGATGGGACGCCTGTCGATTGTGTTCGTCTTGGGCTAGCACATTTGGCCAAAGATGCCGATGCAGTAATTTCGGGCGTTAACCAAGGAGCCAACTTGGGCGTTGATGTGATGGTCAGCGGCACGGTCGCCGCGGCTCGCGAAGCGTCGTTGCACTTGCCAATTGCGATTGCGTTGTCTCATTACCGTCATCCAGCGATCCCCAAGACATGGGATCACGTTCCAGGCTGGACGAGTGGAATTTTGAAGAAAATCGTTGGCAGCAATACACCGAAACCGAATCGTCCAATTCAGCTGGGTCGGGTCTGGAATATCAATTTACCAGCAATCGACCCGGCAAGCTTAACAGCCGGACAAACGCCACCCACGGCCGAATGCGGAATGGACATGAATCCGCACCAGCGAACACCTCGCGAGGATGCCGATGGGATCAGTTTAGTTTCGGATTTTCAAAATCGGCCTAGAACGATCGGCAGCGACGTTGATCGGTGCTTTGGTGGCGCGATTACCGTCTCGGTTCTTCAGTCCGATGCTTGCGACGGTGTTTGAATCGTCCATCGGCGAAACTACGACTCGGCGACCGGGTGAGTCGAATATCCCGATCGCCGGAATCGTACATTCAAGAATGTGGTTTGCTAGCGACTGCGATGCTATTTTCCAGCATGCTTGCAGCAACCGACGAATCACCGCCGGGTGAAACTTCGTTACGGTTGAGCTCGCCGCGGATGACTCGGACATCGCGGGGGGCTTCGATACCGATTGCGACTCGGTTACCTGAAATGCGGTTGATCGTCAAAACGATGTTATCGCCGATTAACAGTTGTTCGCTTTCTTTGCGGCTAAGTACCAACATGATTTACTTCCTTGTTAAGTGTGTGGGTGTGTTCAAAGTCTGAATCTTGCCTTTGTTACTGATGTGTCAAGTAACAAATAGCGTGCCATTGGGCAGCCGGTTTTCATCAAAGTTAGGATTAATCAGGTTGCCCTTTCAGAAAAAACGGCTTTATGCCGTCTTTTATTCAAGAAACAATTCTGGAAAATCTTTTTCTTTGCATTGGGACGTGACGTCGTTTGGCGTTTAACCGACCACAGGGACTGCAATTTGCACGTGCGATCGCAATTTGAGACGCTGGTGTGGTCTCCTTGTGAGTCATTCCCTCTGACACCAGTAGTATCGCTGTGTCCCTTGACACGTTTGGTCAACTTGCCAAATTGCCTGGTTCTGACCCGCTTTGAATTCGCCTCGTGATCTCTTTGTGAACTTTTCGCCTCTCGTCCTTCTATTTGTTTACTGCGTCTTTGTCGTGGCTGCTTCCGTGCTGGGTGGGCGGTTACCCAGTGTGATGCGAATGACTCACGTTCGCACTCAGATGCTGATGAGTTTTGTGGGGGGCTTGATGCTTGGGATCGCATCGCTGCATCTGCTACCTCATTCCGTCTCTTTGATTTCTGCGTCAGCGGCGGGAATGTCGATGCTGGCCGGAATCATTGGAATGTTCTTGTTGCTCCGTGTTTTTCATGCTCACGCGCACACCCACTGCGTGACCGACCTGGAAGAGTTGAAATCGGATCATGTTCACGATCATTCACACGAAAATGGATGTTCACACATTCATGGCGACGACAAACGGCTGGGTTGGCTGGGAATGTTGTTTGGTTTGGGGCTACATACTTTGATCGATGGTGTCGCACTGGCTGCTGCGGTGGCGGCGGAAACAGTCCATGGATCTTGGTTAGGGTTAGCTGGCCTTGGGACATTTTTAGCCGTGGCGCTTCATAAACCTCTTGATGCGTTCGCGATCACTTCGGTGATGAAACAGGGCGGTTGGCCGATTAGTCAGCAAAACATGGTCAACGCTCTCTTTGCGATGGCTTGTCCGATTGGTGCTCTACTTTTTTACTTTGGCACGTCGCAGTTTACGGCTTCTGATGCCGTGCTTGGCTATGGGCTGGCTCTTTCAGCCGGGTTCTTTATCTGCATTGCTTTGGCTGACTTGTTACCAGAGGTAGCGTTTCACGATCACGATCGCGGCAAATTAACTGCGGCGCTGTTGCTGGGCATTGCGCTTGCCATCGTTATTGAAAATCTCCCTGGGCACAGCCATCAACACCAAGTCGGCGGCACTGAAATCCAATCACGGCTACCCGTACTTATGGACGAATCTTTCACCAGCAGCCTGGTCGTCGATGGGTCTAGGACACGGGTTCTAAAAGAAAAAACTTGAAAGTCGCTGGTAACGTGGCGGATCAAAGTTAGATTCGTTCATTCCATCGGATTAGGCGTATCGAAGCCTCATTTTTGTTCTCGTTTAATTAAATCCTGTTGTCGGAATCAAAGACTGAATTGGCTCGCAATACCCCCAGCAGCCAGTCTGAATCTACACCCGAATCGGCTGTTGTCGGCGCTGAATTGCAATGGCTGGAAAACCACGGTGATATGCTGTACGCGTACGCGCTGCGTCGTGTTAGGAACGCGGAAATTGCCGAAGAACTAGTTCAGGAAACGTTTCTGGGAGCGATTCGAAACAACGCGGCGTTTGCGAGAGAGTCTTCAGAGCAGACATGGTTGATCAGCATTCTGCGAAACAAATTGGTTGACCATTATCGTCGCAAAAATCGCGTAGATTCGCTGGGCGAAATCAAAAGTTCAATGGCAGAACGGGGGGATCGAACAGGAAGCGATAGCGGGAGTTTTCGGTCGAGCCAGGGCGAGGGCGATCCGGCCTTATCGCTGGAGCAGGAAGAGTTAAAGGATGTGGTGCGAGAGTGCATGGATGACCTGCCCGACTTGGCTCGGCAGGCATTCGAGTTTCGCGTCTTGGATCATTTAGAAACGTCCGAAATTTGTAGGTTGCTCGGCATCAGCAGCAATAACTTGGCTGCCCGAATGTACCGGGCTCGGACGTACGTTCGCGACTGCTTGACGCATCGATGGTTCTGATTTGGCTAAGTGTACGTGGCGGTTAAAAACACACTGCGGCTCGTTTGGGTGTCGCTGCGAAAAATCCTGACACTGGGATGCGATTGCTGTTCAAGATTGGATAGCGACAGCATGGATCGCCGGCTGTGCGTTGTGGATCGTTTGGCGCAGCTAGGACATCGATTGTCATGCGGACCCTGTCGAAAATCGGCAGCCCAAATGAAACGCATTGATGCTGTTGCAAAGTCGATTCCGCCTGAAAGCCCTGTTCCGATGCCGGAAGATGCTCGTAAACGGATTGCAAGTCAAATGGTCACATCTTTGACGCAACTGAAAGAATCTTCGCTAAATCAGAGCTCACGCAGGAAATGACAAAGTTTTTTTCGTTTTTATCGTCATCATCCTCAGCTAATAGCGACTCATTCGCATGCACCTTTGGGTCGCGATCGATCCAGATGGTTTCTACGTTACTATCCCCCACTTTGAGGAAAAAATGAAACGCTTCTGTTTTAAACTCCCTTCGATGACTGCAGCATGTTGTTTGGCAGCGATTTCGTTCGCGTCTTTTTTAGGTTCAACCGCACAGGCTGAACGTGTTCGTTTGACCATCGAAAATGTCAATGGCGACACGTACTTTACACCCGTTTTTGCCGGTTTCCATGACGGCAGCTTCGATCTGCGTCAACCAACCACTTCCACCACCTTCGGAGAGGCCAGTGATGGACTGGAGCTGCTGGCAGAATTGGGAATGACTGGTGGACTAACATCTGAGTTCAACTCAGGCAGTGCACTAAGACAAGCAGGCACATTGGGTGCCGCCCCATTCGGTCCTGGCCAATCCGTATCCCAGGAGTTTGACCTTGATTTGACCGGGCCAAACACACGTTTGACACTGGCATCCATGCTGCTTCCGTCAAGTGACACATTCATCGGAAACATCAGCACCCCTGCTTTTGACATCAGTTCGATCTTAGGCGGTGGCACATTGACATTCGATCTGACGGCCCTTTACGACGCAGGTACCGAGGTCAATGATTTCACGACTTCGCCAGGCAACGGTCTGCTTCGCGGAAATCCCGCTCTGGGATTGGATGCGACTATTTTCCCAGACGGAAATCCAACGGCAGGTGTTGAAGAGAATGGAACCATTAGTCTCGTCAATCCAACAAGCAGCGTGTTCGCAAACTTCCTAGGCCAGCCTACCAACGGACCGTTGACCGCAGCGCCGTCTTCTTTCCGGGTCACCGTTACGGCCGTTCCGGAACCCGCAACCGGCTTAGCAGGATGTCTTGCTTTGACTGGCCTGATGATTCGTCGTCGTCGCCAGAAAATCAGCTAATTGGTTGAGTCAGCTTCTTACTGAGGCAAAACCATCTGACGGTCTGTGTGGATGATTCGTTACCAGACAGACCGTCATGAATTGCTTGCGAGTAAGTCATCGGCGTTGATCTTTAACGCTGTGAATAAAACAATGGATGAATTGCTCTTAGGGCGTGATCGTCACCTCGACGATCACGCTCTTTGCTTTGAAACAGTCGGTATTGCGTGAACCTTTGTTGGATCAGTGGTAGCTGCCCTGAGGCCAGTCGTGTTTCACCACCAACGTGTCTTGTGCTATCGAGACCGTCTCGCGAAGCCAAATTATTTCGGTTTTGTAAATCGATAGACTGCTTTGGCGGTTCGTAGAACTAAGTCCTTTCCAACCGGGATTGGGCTGGCCATGATTTGTTCCCCGAATTCATAGCTTGCGATTTCATCGTACGCATTGGCTGCTTGAATCACGGTGACCTTCCCGTCATGATCCGCTATCAGTAGCCGATTCCCGCTGGCCAGTGGCGATGAAGAGTACTTACCGCCAAGCCGTTTCTTCCAAAGTAGCGTGCCATCATCCAGGTCCAACGCCGCCAAAATACCGCCTTCGGCTATCGAATAAACCTGAGAACCAAGGGCGACTGCGCTTGGCATCATCGATGCGCCTCGCTTGGATCGCCAAACAACATGCGTGTCAGTCACATCGCCTTTGCCAGTGGGATCGACGGCTAGCAATTCCTTGCCGCCATAGCCCGTCGAGAAAATGACTTTGCCATCTGCATAAATCGGGGTCGGGGAAACGCTAAAGCCTTGGCCGTGATCCAGCTTCCAGATTTCTGATCCGGTTGCCACGTCGTACGCGACACACCATTGGGAGCCGGGCACGATTGCCTGTGTCTTGCCATCAATTTCCAGCAACAACGGTGTCGAATATGACTTGCGAAATTCGCCGTTTTCAGCATCAATGGATGGACGAGGTGTGCGCCATAGAGTTTCGCCGGATTCCAACGACAGTCCCGCAACGTATTGCACATCCATGCCATCGCACGGAATGATGACAACACC
Source organism: uncultured Rhodopirellula sp. (assembly GCA_964449225.1). Lineage (GTDB taxonomy): Bacteria > Planctomycetota > Planctomycetia > Pirellulales > Pirellulaceae > Rubripirellula. The sequence goes on along the minus strand of CAYVAN010000053.1, from coordinate 1,982 downwards.
ATCATGGATCTTGGGGCTGCTGCCGGGGCCAACACTATCGTCGATGACCAATTTCCGTTTCCAAATAACGTCCCCCGTTTTCGCGTCTAGGCAATAGGTGCCGTAGCGACCAAAGTGAAGCACCACTCGATCCCCCGACCAAACGCCGGTGGGAGAGGCAAACGAATTCATGGGGTTGATCGGATTGGGCGAGTCAATCGTATCGAGACTAAAGTGATGAACAACTTTGCCAGTGTTTACGTTCAGGCAAATAGCAAAGATCTCGACACTCGATACCACGTTCTTCATCTTGGCGAAGGTTGCACCTTCTAGTTTTTTGGCTTTCTGCTGAGCCGTTGCCGCAACGGTTCGAGCTGACGTCATCCAAATCAAATTCCCATCCGTGATCGGTGATGACCATCCTGTGTCAGCTATCTCGGTTCGCCACAAAACACCTTTTGCTAAATCTAAGTCGAATGTCACATCGTCACTCGCAGTGACTCCACTACCATCCGGCCCACGGAATTGCCTCCAAGGTTCATTGGCGTCACAGTCGAAGCAACAAGAAGTTAACAGCCAGAGTGGGGCAATGAGTGCTGGCACGAAAACTGTCTGAATCAAAAGTTTCATTATGCGGCTCTCTTATCGGTGGCAGTTAAGTGGGGCTCTTAGCATTTTGGGAAGTGATGTCGGCTGGTACAGAATAAAAATGCTGATATCGACTTCTCGACCTCTCGGTCGCATGCAGCAGCATCGAGCGATCCTTAGAGATGTTCCCTAATGTTCTCGCCGTCTGCATGCGTTCACGGTGCTCCCCGATAAAGTATAGAGGGTCCGCCCAATCGTTGGTCGACTTGGAACAACAGCGAGCTGATCTAGGTATTCATTCGGCACGGCTCCTGCGATACCCAGCAACTCGCAAACATAATTTACAAGATCAATCGTAAATCGTAACACCAACAGTGAAAGCAAGATGGTCGTAAACGCCAAAGCTTGCTTAACGCGAAGAGAACGGCTTGGATTTGCAGTTGAGTCCACGGGCTAGCTGTCTGTATTGCTTCGGTCCCATTGTTGCAATTTGGTGTTGATGAAATGGATGACTTCTTTGTGTTGATTGGATCCGCGGCCATCGATATGGATGGGATCTCCGAAGGCAAAGCGGATTGGTTTGCTCGGGTTCACCGGGCCGAAGTCTTTGATCCATTTGCCATTTCCCCACGCGTTTGTTTGAAGCGCCACGGGAATGATCGGCACTTTTGCTTTTACCGCCAACTTGATGCCAATCGTGTTGAACTTTTTTGAATCAAACGTGGCGCTGCGAGTCGTTTGCGGAAAGACGACGACGGAGATGCCTCGTGCAAGTCGGTCGACGCCTCCATTGATAACTGCCTTTAGATCTTCGCGAGGATTGTCGCGGGTGACGGCAATCGGGTCACGCGTGGCAGCAATATGTTTGAACACGGGATAGTCCAGCAAGCTTTGCTTCACTACGAAGGTAACATCACGAATCGGTTGAATGATCGCTGGTAAAACCATCGTCTCCAGCGTACTCATGTGATTCCCGACGAAAACACAGGGGGAATCCAATTGTCGAACGTGTTCTAAACCGGTGATCTCAGCTGGCACCCCGAGAGATTCCAAGTCCTTCAGCACTTTAAAGCTGGAGACTGTCCACTCCTGGTCGCCGTACTGGTCTCGCCTCGCCATGCGGCTTGATCGCAGGACATTGGCGATGAACTTCTGGTAAAAGCAGAGCGACGGAAAATGCTTGCCGAGCCATGGAACGACTGTTGGTTCACTGTGATAAGCGTCACCCTGAATCACAATTGGACCTTCAATTCTTTGGGAGTGTCGTTTTCATATTTGGCAACCTTGCCATCATCATTTTTCAGAGGAATGATCGGCCTGGCTTCCAAGTCTTTGAATGATTGGCTCTTGGTTCTGCCGATCACTTCGATGGTGTAAAGCGAATCATGGAAAACGATCGGGTCATACTGCTTTCC
>CAYVAN010000052.1:0-24321 GCA_964449225.1 uncultured Rhodopirellula sp. | reverse complement strand
AGCGGCGCGAGCCGCCCGGTACCTGATTTACCGGATGGCTCGCGCCATTCCGCTAGATTGTAAGTTGCCCATCTTTAAGAACTGAGTTGCCCTGGTTTCGGCGACGTGTTTGACGAACACAGGCTAGAAGCCTATGCCACTTATGATTAGTACTGTGCCTTCAGGACGTTGACTTGCATTCGGCTAACGGCTTCTAGAAAAGGAATAAACGCGCGGTACTCACTTTTCTTGGCAAACGTCGCAGTCGACAAGGTGATTCGGTCCGGTGGAGCAATGCCGCCAGCTTCGACATCCAATGGCACCCACTGGTTATCCACGTAAGCTAATGTCCACGGATGATAGACCATTCGTGCGGGCTTTTCAGGCACATCTGGATCGTCCGAATCGGGCTGTTCAGATGGTTGATACTTTATTCCCAACGCAACTCGCGATGGAATTCCCTTGGCTCGCAGCATGGCGCAAAGAAAGATTGAACGTCCCAGCTCATTCGCTGAACTTAACTTTGCCACATCGCTGGCTTTGACTAATCCGACTTTCGTTGGATCCTTCTGGATCAACGACTGAACGGTTCGCGTCATCTCGACTGCAATTTCTTCTTTGCTCAACGTTTTCGATGCGCCAGCGGCTTCAGCAAAGCGACGTACCGTACGATCACGAAAGTCGATGTAACCATTTGGAGCCGTGTCGAACTTCGATGGCGTCATATCCGATTTTTCGAACCCGCGACGATCCGGTTCCTGCTGACGACTGACCAGCACTTGGAAACGGTTGGCGCTCACTTTACGAATGGTCTGCCGAGGTGCGGCAATGATGTCAAGCAAATAGTCGCGATCTTCCTCTGGTGTTCGTTCAACCAGGCCGGGCAACGGACTGACCTCATACCCAATCCGCTTGGCCTTGGTCGGTTGATCAATCTTACCCTTCACCGGCAACCACAACGGCTGCTGGATCGATTGCGGAAGATCGGTAGCTGCCATCTTATCGGTGCGGTAGGAAACCAGATCGACTCCGGGCGTGTAGGTACGCCTGACGTTTCCTGAAGGATCGATCCAGAGCGTTGAATAGTTTTTCTCTCCGTCACTTTTCTCAAGCTCATAATTGATTTCGGTTAGACGCAACAATTCGCCATCAAGCATTGGCACGTAGGCATCGCCACTACACTTAAGCCTTGCAATTGCGACATCGTAGTAGCCGGCAAGCAAGACTTTCATTGATCGCGTTTCACCTTTGTTGATCAAGGGACGATTCTTTAGCGATTGCTCAATCGCAACCAATCCACGATTGGTCTTATCCCAGGGAATGGTTTTGGTGGCACGCTTGCTGCCGCGAAAAGTTTCCACTTGCAACAAGCTTCCTTCGCCGTTGAGACCTGAAAGGATGCCATTATGCCGCGTGATGACCGGGCCAACTTGAAGGGAGCTATCAAAATTGATGAGACGACCTTCCTTGGTTTCCTTGCTGGTTTGACGCAAACGCTGCAATGTTCTTGCTTGGCCTTGATTAATGAACAGGACATTATCCGTTTCATAAACGACGTCGTCTCGATCCTCCGCTGGATCAGCTTCACAACGAACGTGGTTGTACCCGACGTGCCGGTCGCCAACGTAATAAGCATCCCACGTGTCCCAGCCAACATCGATTCGGCCGCCCGCCAATTCCAAGGACTCTCCGCCGGTTCCATCCTCGGACGCCTCGTTGTAGACGATTCTTGGCTTTTCGAATTTCCCCGCCAGCGGAGGGCGATCGGGGATATCACAGCCAATGGTTCCAATCCCCAGTGAGATTACGAGAACTTTCGTAACGATGGCTGGCAATCGTGAACCAACAAGGATGCTTCGCTGACTAGATCGAACTGTAAAGGACATGCGATTTAATGCAAAATGAGACGAAAAAGCTCTGCGTTATCACACGCTGCAAAGCTCTGTACGGCGAATTTGTGAGGCGAATTAGTACGGCGAAGTAACCGATCCGTAGTAAACCACGATATTAACGAGTCTATCTTATCGACGAGGTCTGGCCCACGGACATAGCGACGAAAAGGACGCATGTAATGTCAGTACTCGCCCTGACGCCCTGCCGATTACAACGTCTCTGCTCATTATGTTGATTCCGCCTGAAACTAACGATTGTGCCATCGATTTAGTTTCATAAAAGTGATCACCAGCACACTTCCTCGGTCCCCATCGTCACAGCTGACCTAGCTTTTGGTGTCAGATCAGCTTCGAGAGCATGTTGAACTGACCCCAACATATCAATGCACTCACCACTTGCTAGCAGACTGCAAAACTCAGTCTCCTTACAGGCCGAAATTAAATCATGGGTTTTCTCAAACGTATCCTCCGGACCGGAGCGGGCGACGAATCAACACTTCGCGGTGTTCCCGAAGGCAGCTTCGAATCACTGACCGACGAAGAACTGCAGGCCCACATGGGCATTCGTTCCTACGGAGTGTTCGAACTTTCTGATGCAATTCGGCCATCGTACGATTTGCAAATCGTACCCAAGCAAGGATTTCGTCACGATCAATACGTTGACGAAGCCAGCGGAACCAAGACGCCCGTCGTGATGGCATCGGCGACTCGTGACTCGCTGATGGATTTGTTTTTAGACTTGATCGAACCACTGGGCCAAGTGGTCGACGTTGTCCTTGAAACGAGCCATCAAGCTGGCGAAGGCCACGCTGATTTGTACCGCGAACACATCGACATGCCCGTCCTGAAAAGTACCCTATTGGAATTCGAGGATCTATTGATCAACGATGGCTGCACTGGCATCGCGGTAATTAATCCAACCAAGCGACAAGAAGTTCAACTGGATGAGCACAAACTGTTGATTGCTTACGGAGAACCACTCAAGCCATTCGAGAATATCCTGATCCAAGGCGATGTCTATCCCGATCAAGATTTGCGTTTCATCACCGAAGCCGAACACGTCCACAGCAGCAGCGAACGTCTGCACGAACAGTTCGAGATCCTGAAGACCCGCCTAGGCATGGACAGCGAAGGCGAAGCCGCCGGCGCTTGGTGAGGCTCTCTCTGCTCTTTGGTTCAGTAACATCAAAGTCGATCAGTTCTCAGAAACGACAACGCCAGCATCAACGCTTTTGGTGCGGAGAACCGAGCGACAATAACCGCACCGATTACCGAAACGTCCTACCAAGTCTGCTGCATCAGCTCTTTCGATGCACGCGTGCCAAGTGATCCCCAAATACCAAACGGACTTGGACCACCTAGCGCTGGGATTCCGCTGGGATCGCCTGCATCAATTGAATCAGTCACAAACTGGACTGATCCATCCGCAAGTCCAACATGGACGCCACCAGGATGGCGACTCGAAGCACTATTGATCGCAACAGCGTTGTGAGTTCCGCTGCTGCAAGATGGCGAATTCGGAGGAAGGATCGTTTGGAAAGTCGTGGTGCTGGAACGAAAATCGTGCCATCGATATCCACGCGCGCGATCCGCTCCAATCACCTCGACCGCTGACTGGTAAAAGCTTGGCCGATCAGGATCGACTTGTTCTAAACAAACCGAAGCGTCCATCGCTGGATACGCAATCAAGCCAGGCTTGATGCGTCGTGCGACGTTCGATCTTGCTTCAAAATTCCCTAAAGATGTGGCGATTTCGCCAAATGCAATCGTATGGCTCGCACCGTCAAGTAAATCGCGAAATCGAAGTTGGTGGCGGGGCCAAAAAAAACCACGATTGGTTTCCAAGGCCACCTGCTTGGCACCGGGCTGGTCAGTCGCCCGACTGGACGTTGCCTTGGCAATCTCTTGCGCAGGACTGTGGTGATATTTATTGACTCGGTTACGACCACCGCTGTGGGTCAGATAGCCGTGGTCACCAACGCATGCGGCGTAATTTGTTCTTCCCATCGCGGGCAATCCAACCCCAGGATCACTGGGGCATCGCAGTATCGGTATCTCCGTCATCCAAGGTTGGTAATCGGTTCGGTTCGCGTTTGGTCCCATAGGTGCGAAACCATTAAAGCCACCGGAAATCTGACTCCACAATGCTTGCTGTTCAATCATTGGCAAGACAGCAACAAAAAAACTCAATTCGTTGCGATTCCCATGATCACCACCCAATGCGACGGAGAATGTCCCCGTACCATGCTTGGGAAACCGCCCGAACGTGGAGTGATAATTTGCAATGCCCAACCCGATCTGCTTAACCTGGTTACCGCAACTCATTCGCCGTGCGGCTTCGCGCGCTGACTGAACCGCAGGCAATAGTAACCCAACCAGCACACCAATGACTGCGATCACAACCAGTAATTCCACCAACGTGAATCCGCTGCTGCGTTTCGGGTTTGTCATTGGATACTTAGGGCCGGCTGTTGAAGTCGGGCCCGCTGTAAAAACATCAAAGCGTTTCAGGATCGCTCGCTTGACCCGATCGCGATAGGTTCGCGTTGTGCGTTCGCTTAGACCAAGCCGATCGGCGACGACGATCAGAGACAAGGATTCGATCTCCGTGTGGTAAAAACACAGCCAAGTTTTCTCATTCACCGTTTCGCGAACCTTCTGGGTGATTTGCAAGACGAGTTCTGCTTTCATATCTTGTTCGAGACGTTCGGGTGTCGGCTTAGCACTTACATCATCGGGATGGTTCTTGCTGGAATCTTCCAACACCGATTCGGGGCAAACGATCGCGTTCATCAATGCGACCCCCGTCGTGCCACCGCGACCTTGCCGGCCCGTGTTCTTGCGACGATAGAAATCAATTAATCGATGTTCAACGGCAAGGGTCAAGTAGCCGAGGAAGCAATCTTGACCTTTCCGCTTTTGATAATTCTTTTCCAAATCATGCGTCAGCCTCAACATCGTTTCCTGAGCGATGTCATCAGCGTCTTGGGGTGGAACGCTGTGCTGCCGAAGGACCTGATAAATCACCGGCCGGCAAAGATCATCGAATTGCCGCCAGCTTGACTGACGCGTTGCAGTGCTGCCTCGTGTTAGTCGTGCCAACATTGCGGTGGACAAGTTCACGCGTGCATTCATCAAAGATGGACCTTCCCAGGCATTGGTTTGTTCGGATCGTCAGCATACTCCATCGTTTTCGTCGGTGGTGTATCACTCGATACGTTTTGTAATTAGGGAAACCAGATCGTCACCTGATGAAATCGCGACGCAGACCATTCCAGGTCACGACCTGGCCCACGGAACTCAATACCAATGACTCAATCTCACGAAACCGAACTGGATCAGCTGTTTGAAAAAGCTGGTCTTCGCGAAACTTTGCAACGACTACACAGCGAAGGCCGAATTGGGATCACCTCCGATGATTCATTGGTATCAACCGACGACCAAACGGATGCGAATCATCATGGCGTATGCGGTTCAGGTTCGCTGGTTTTGGGACCGTGGGGCGATATCGAAACGACGAAGCAATGGATTCGCAGCCTGCCCGCCGAAATCGCGGGCAAATACGGCAATATCGAGCCCATGGATTCCGGCGGCTTTGGTGTCATCTGCCGAGCCTTTGACAAGAAACTCAATCGCAAGGTCGCGATGAAGTTTCATCGCATTCGGTCCCCTGCAATGGCAGATCTGGCAACCAGCGAGGGCCGCGCCGCAGCACAAACCACGTGCCCGCACATCGTTCAAGTCTACGATGTTGTCTCCTACAAAAATGATCAAATCCTGGTGCTCGAATGGATTGATGGTTGGGATTTAACCACCGTCTTGGAACGAGCCGGCCCCCTATCAGGTCAAAACGTCGCGGAAATCGCCATCGCTATTTGCCGAGCTTTGGAAGTGATTCATGAAAACGGGCACGTTCACCGGGACATCAAACCCAGCAACGTCATGCTGTCTCGATCAGGCGAGATCAAAGTCACCGATTTCGGCTTGGCTGACATTCCACGGAGCTGGAGTCAACCCAGTACAGATGACGAGGACAGCCTGATCGTGGGCACCGAAAACTACCTGGCACCAGAACAACGCATTGATCCGACGGCGGTTGACGGCCGAGCCGATTTGTACGCCTTGGCGATGTCAATGTTGCAACTGATCACTGGTCAAACTCCGCCTCGCAGCGATCGTCGAAGGGATTACGACTTTGAATCAGCAATGATGGTCGCTCAGCGTAAAAGTGCGATGCCTGTTCGCGATCAACGGCGATTGGCAAAACTGATCGCTACAATGGCTCAAACCAACCCTGATCGCCGACCGCAAACGCCTGCGGAAGTGATCCTGCAATTGCAATCGATCGCCAGCGGTTCGGATCTAAAACAGCTTTGCCGCCGAGCTGAGTCGCCCGCGAATCACGTGGATGCTAGCCAGAATGCACTCGCAAAACCCCGTATCGCAAAAACCTGGGTACTGAAAGCGTGGCGGTGGAATGCTGCCGTCAAGCTGGCAACCATGGCGATGGTGGTCTTCGCAATCGGCTGGTTTATCAACGGTCGCAGCGATGTGCCTGGGAATCAGAACACTGCTACTCCGATGGCTCCGGCGGGAGGAAACAAATTTCAGCCGAAGAAACTGCCGGCCATTGCTGCGGCAGACTTGGACGGACTGTGGACCGTCGCCGAAGCTTATCAAAGTCTCCAGAAAGATCCGGCACCGATGCAATTCTTGATCGACCAGGATCTAGCGTTCCTTTTGATTCGAGATCGACTGGCCGCGTGGGGATCGATCCAACGCGAAGCCATGGCGGGTGAAAACCAAGACCGTTTTCTGTGGAAAATTAAAGGCAAAGGGCGACTTCTTGTCGGAGCCATCCGCCTCAGCAAAGAACGGCCCAGCAAAGAACGGCCCAGCGAAGAACGACCCAGCAAAGAACGGTTGAGTCTGGCACTCGAAAGCGAAGAAAACCCTGGGGCCAAAATTGATTTCTCGCCCAAACTCAATCGATTCGTGATGACCTTGGCAGATCGGCGTTCGATTGATTCGGTTCGCAAAGCGATCAAGCAACACCAAGCCGATTCACCCGATCTATTGCCATGGCTGATGCAAGAAATCGCCAGCGGTCGATCACCCAGCCAGATCAAAGGCATCGATTTAACGCGATGTGCCAACCGCAATCGACGCAAGGGCTTCGTGGATCCGCCGGAGTTATTTTTTTGGCAACGCGAATCCGCTGACAAACCATGACGTCGCCAGCAACGTCATCGCCTCTGACGACATGTGATGAAACTCCAATGAACTATTCTCACACCACCAATTCATCCGAACGCTTTCCAAGCAGCATGACTCCACCGTCCAACCATGACAACGCGTTCCCGATCGACGATTGGCTTTGGAAACGCTTGATCAAACAACTGGGTTTGCCGCCGCAACAAGCCCGTTTGGTTCGCCTGATTTTGATGCGATATCAGGACAGCGAAATTGCGCAAGAAATGAACCTCGCAGGCTCCACCGTCCGCACCTACATCACACGCATCTTTCAAAACACCGGAACCCGAGACCGCATCGACCTAGTCATCACCCTATTCACGATGGCTCTGGAAACTCAGCGACAAACGATCGAAACGATGCAAATCGATGCTCTCGACAGCAATGCACTAGCTGACCCCAAAACATAACTTCCAAGACTTCATCGTCCATCTGACCCCTGACGAGTTTCATCATGCCTCGCCTCGCACCCAAACGCCGTTTCGCCAACCAAACCCGATCGCTCGCGTCCGCACGATCGGCATTTGCAAACTTGCTAGCCGACCTAACCCGGCCAGCAACACGCCGCCAAATCCGAAGCCCCACCAGCCCAAGACTCAGATCCTACCAACCCCGCTCAGAAGTGCTCGAAGCAAGAAATTTGCTGGCATACGGGCCGATCGAGATCATTTCCATCAATACTGATGGTGACGCAACCGGTGACCGAGCATCGTTCAGTAGCAGCGACCAGCAACGGGTGCTTTCCGACGACGGACGGTATCAGGTGTTCACCAGTGATGCATCCGACTTGGTTGCCGGCGGCGATACCGGCCGAGACGTCTATCTACGCGATCTACAACTCGGAACAACGACGCTGATCAGCCGAAAGCGTGACGCGACACCAGACGATGCCTCCGCCGATGGCACGTCGGACGAACCGACCATCAGCGGCGACGGCAACTTTGTCGTGTTCGCCAGCACAGCGGACGACCTAGACGTTACCGGCGTCGGCGGCACCGGGGGAACCGAAGTCTTTCGCTGGCAGCGTTCGACCGGCACGATCGAATTGGTGTCGATCAACCGAGACGCTGACGAAGGCGGATCCGGCACCAGCGATTCCCCGTCGGTCAATTTCGACGGATCACGAATCGCGTTCCGCAGCAACGCAAGCGACCTTGTGGCCGGTTTCGTCGATGAAAATTCATCCGGCGGCGATATTTATTTGCGTGAAATGGGGATCGGGGTAAATCAGGGCACGACGCGGTTGGTCAGCCATGCGGATGGTGTGCCGAATCAAACCGCCAATTCCAGTTCAGATCGTCCGACCATCACTCGCGACGGCAACCGGATCGTGTATGAAACCAATGCGGGCGATTTGGAAGACGGCGTGACCGATGTTAATAACACCAGTGACGACTTGGTGACCTATGACGTCGCAACGGGGGAAAACCAGTACGTAAGCGTGCAAACGACCCAAACGGTTGGCGCGAACGACACGCTGACTCGCGAAGAATCCTCGTTGTCCGCCGACGGTCGCTACCAGGTCTTTGTTACGACAGCGTCCAATCTCGTCGAGGGTGATAATAATTCGACCAACGACGTCTACTACACCGATTTGCAAACCGGTGAGGTCACGTTGGTCAGCCGAGCCGTTGATGGCGGTACCGGCAGTAGCACGTCGGACTCCGCCAGCATCAGTGCAGACGGAAACTTCATCGTCTTTCGTTCAATTTCCAACAACCTTGACCTGGGCGATGCGGGATTCACCGTCAGCGGTTCACGCGTTTATCGGTTCAATCGGGTCACCGGCGAGATTGAATTGGTCAGCATCAATTCGGCGGGCACTGGTGGCGGCAACAGTGCGTCAAGGAATCCCACGATTAGCGAAGACGGGTCACGGATCGCCTACGAAAGCTCGTCGACTGATTTGGTCACGGGCATCAATGATGTCAATGCAACCGCTACGGACATCTTCGTTTGGACCGCCGGTTCTGGTAACTCGATCGTCAGTTTTAATTCGCAAACGCCCACCGAAACCGCGAACCGTGCGTCGACCGATCCCGTCATCAGCCGTGATGGATCGCGAATCGTCTATCGTTCAACGGCGAGTGACCTCGACGCGGGCGCAACCGACGGCAACGGATCGACTCGGGATTTGGTCGCGTTCACGATCGACACCAGCATTCCCGCTGGCGGCACGAACCAATACGTCAATGTGCTCTCCACCAATCCGATTACAGGAAACGCTTCCTCCAGCCGGACGGAACAATCGCTATCAGCCGACGGTCGCTACGAAGTCTTCAGCAGCACTTCCTACAACGTAGTCACTGGTGACACCAACTTGGCCAGCGACGTGTTTCTGCGTGACCTGCAAACCGGCACCACGACGCTGGTCAGTCGCGGTGTCGATGGGCCAGCCAACCGAGCGTCACAGTTCGCGGTGATCTCCTCCGATGGTAACTTTGTTGCGTTTGAAAGCACGGCTCAAAACCTCGACACAACCGGACCGACCGGCACCGACGGAAACCGCAACATCTATCGCTGGCAACGCGACACCGGCGAGATTCGTTTGGTCAGCGTCAATTCGGCTCTCACCGGTGGTGGTAACAGAACTTCGTCCTCGCCATCGATTAGCGAAGACGGCGATCGAGTCGCGTTTGAAACCAGTGCTAACAACCTGGTCAACGGGATCGATGCGAACTTCTCCCAGGACATTTACGTTCGCACGATTTCCACGGGCGAAACCGGATTGGTCAGCCATGCCGCCAGTGATCCGCTGACCGAATCCGGTGCTGCTTCGTTCGCTCCGGTGATCAGTCGTGATGGAACCCGGATCACGTACCGCAGCCAGGCGCAGAATCTGGAGGCCGGCGTGACGGACATCAATTTGAGTGGCACGGATATCGTCAGCCACCATATCGAAGGCAATACGAATGTCTACGTGTCGGTGGAAACCGATGAAGTCACAACGGGCAATGCGGGTGTGAGGGACAACTCGAGTCGCCCAACGCTTTCCAACGATGGACGCTGGGAAGTCTTCGTCAGCCGATCGTCGAACCTGGTCGCAAACGATCCTAACAACAGTGACGATGTTTTTTTGCGGGATCATCAAAACGGAACGACCACACTGGTTTCCCGGGCGGTTGGAGGTGCGACTTCCAACAACGTCAGCAATTCCGCGTCGATAAGTGGAAACGGCCGCTATGTGGTGTTCACAAGCGCTTCAACCAACCTTGATGTTGCCGGACCTAACGGAGTCAATTTTCGACAAAACGTTTACCGCTATGATCGCGTTGCGGATGAGCTAATTCTGGTTAGCGTGAACCAAGACGACACCGCCGGTGGCAATTCAACATCGACACTGGCCTCGGTTAGCGACGACGGCAACTTGATTGCATTTACATCGAGCGCTCGTGACCTCGTGGCCGGAGTCACGTCAAGACGGAACCACGTTTACCTGCGAGACGTTTCATCAGAGACCACAACGCTGGTGACCCGTTCCGTTGTTGAGGGTGTATTTGAGGCGAACGGTAGCACTAGCGGCTTGCCATTGATCAGTCGCAATGGCCAGCGAATTGTGTTTGAGAGCACTTCAACGGACCTGGACGAAAACGCAACCGATTCGAACCAGGACTTGTATGTTTACAATGTCGCTGTCGATACGGTCGACCTAGTTTCAATTTCCGCCGATGGCGTCGGTTCCGCCGATCGCTCCACGGACGCGTATGGAATATCCGCCAACGGAAACGTGGTTGTCTTCGGATCGGATGCACAGAACCTGCATCCGTTAGCGACGACTATTCGCAACCAGATTTATGCTCGTGACCTGACGACCGGAACGACGGAATTGATTTCCATCAATTCGGATGCGGACGCTGCAGGTAGCAGCCAATCACAATTCCCAAGCGTCAGCGACGACGGGCGTTATGTCGCGTTTCAATCAAGCTCCAGCAACCTAGTGTCGGGCGGAAATTCCACCCAGCAGATCTACGTCCGCGACCGCGATCAAAATACGACGACACTGATTTCCGTCGACCGTGATGGAAACAATCCAGCGAATGACCGTTCGGAAATTGCACAAATTTCGGGGGATGGGCAACGGGTGACCTTCCTAAGCGAAGCGACGAACCTCACTGCGACGACGCTGTCGCTGACCAATCGCAATGACGTTTACGTACGAAATTGGCTCGCGGAATCGCCCGTGACCACGTTGGTTTCTGACGGCGAATCAACGGACGCGTCGTTGTCTGCAAACGGGAACAGTTTACGTCCTCAGATCAGTCAGCGTGGCGAGCGGGTGAGTTTCTTTAGTAATGCGACTGACCTTGATCCGACGATTGCGGATATCAACGGCGGCATTCTGGATCTGTTCAGCTTTGACGGAACGACGGTGACGACGACAAGCGTGACAGATTCGTCACGACAAACCCTTGAAAGCGGCGTAGCGGATTTCGATGTCAGCGAAGACGGTTTGACGATTGCGTTTTCAAGTAACGCTCGTGGCGTGATCAACGCCGATGAGGTTAATGGATCATCGCAGGTCTACGTCCGTCGACTGTCCGAAGATCCTACGGTGGCACCGGTGACTGATCTCGTCTCCGTGTCCACCGATGGCGTTGAAGGCAACGGAAGTTCCAGCCAACCATCGATTGATGGAGACGGTGAACTGGTTGCGTTCTCGTCGACGGCTACCAACCTGACAGCGATCGCTGATTCGTCGGGACGAAGCGACATTTTTGTTCGCAACCTGTCTGCGGCGACCACCACTTTCGTCAGTCTCGGCATCGATGCTGACGGCGATGTGATTCCGGCAAACGGATCGTCATCCAATCCGGTAATTAGTCATGACGGAGATACGGTCGCGTTCCATAGCACGTCCAACAACTTAATTCCGGAATCCGACTTTGCATTTACCGGCTTTGATCAAGCCTACACTCGGAACTGGCGTTCTGCGGTACCGCAGAACCAATTGATTTCAGCAGCAGATTCTGGAAACGAAGCCGGTAACCAGGGTGTGTTGACCTCGCGACCGCTCGGGCTCAGTGACGACGGTTCGACAATCGTCTTTGAGAGCAATTCGACGAACCTCGATGACGGGGTGGCCGACACCAACCGAACCACGGACATCTTCGCCTACACTACCGAAATTTTGACTGTGACTGCCAGCGACGGCGGAACGGTGACCAGTCCAAACGGAGCCGGTTCACAGGAGTTTGTTATTGATGACGGCGCAGATTCAATTGTCTTCACCAGTTCTGCACCCGGATTTGTTGAACAGGATGGAATAGGTGCAACGCAAGTCATTCTGCGAAATCTTGAAACTCAAACCAATGAAGTAATCTCCGTAACTGCTGAGGGTGGCTTCGCGAACAGCACCTCGTTCCAGCCATCAATCAGTGGTGACGGGCGTTTTGTGGCTTTCACTTCTTTTGCAAGCAACCTACCCGGCGGTTCCGGAAATGGTCACGTTTACGTTCGTGACCGGGATGATCGATTAACAACGCACATTAGTGTGAATGCAGCAGGCGTGCCCGCCAACGGCTCAGACCATCCAGCCATAAGCCATGGCGGCAATACCGTGGTGTTCCAAAGCTCGGCCAGCAACTTGTTACCCGATGAATTGGTCGATGAAAACGGTCGCGTTGACATCTTTGCGAGTGCGTGGCGTTCCGAAACGCCGACGACTCAATTGATCAGCGTCAACGCCGATGGAAGCGGGACCGCCGACTTCGGTGGGACCGAACCGACCCTCAGCGACAACGGTTCCGTCGTCGTTTTTGTCAGTAGGTCAGCTAACCTTGTTGATGGCATTCCACTGCTCAATACATCGGACTTGTATGTGTCCAATGCGGCGGGAGTGTCTCATGTGGCCACCAGTACCGGCGGTGGCTACACGATCAATGCCGGAGACAGCTTTGACGTTTCCGACGATGGGCAGTACGTGGCGTTCACCAGCACTGGACGCGGGGTGGACGAACATAACAAACGCGACAATGGACGTCGCAGTTACCGCCGCGATGTTATTGCAGGAACGACGGAGCTTGCGTCCATCAATGAATTTAGAAGCGATGGAGATTCCGGAGACGACATCAGTCTGAGCGGTGACGGTCGCTACTACGCGTTCCAGGGCTCGGTCTTCACTAACGGCCGAACCGGCGTCTTGGTCCGCGACTTTGCCGAAGCCACCACAACGGTGATCTCGGTGCCGTCCGACGGAGCCGACACCATCAACAGCACGGCGTCCAATCCGGTAATTTCGGATGATGGACAGGTGGTCGTTTTCCAGTCGACCGCGACAAACCTTGATCCAAACATCACTGCCGACAGCGGAACCAATGATGTTTTCGTCCGTGATTGGTTGGAAGACACCCCAGCCACACAATTGATCAGCCTCGCGTCGGCAGGAAATCGCGGTGGCAACAGTTCAGTCAGCTCGTCCGCAATTAGCCGCGACGGAACGTCCGTGACCTTCGTTTCCAGTTCAAGCAACTTAATTGAAAACGACGTCAACGCGACCGCCACTGATATCTTTGCGGTGCGTGGTGTCGGACTGGTCGTCACGCCGCCACGAATCACTGAGGGTGACGATGGCACGGTGCAGCTCGATTTTGAAATCACGCTGCTCAATCCACCCGCCAGCGATGTCACGGTCGACTACACGACCGCCGATGGAACAGCGACCATCGCCGATGATGACTACGAGGCCGCAACCGGTTCACTGACCTTCAACTCCGCCACATCGACTCAAACCGTCAGCATCACAGTCAATTCTGATCGCCAAGCCGAAAATGATGAAACAATTGAGTTCCTACTGTCCAATGTTGTTGGCACGGAAATTCTGACGCCCAGCGTGCTCGGCACGATTGTGAATGACGATTCGACGATCTCCATTGCCGACTCACAAATCATCGAAGGTAACGATGGGCAGCGGTTGATGCAGTTCACCGTCACGCAGTTCCCGCCTAGCGGCCAAACCGTCACCGTCGACTTTGTCACCTCCGATGGATCGGCCACGGCTGGCGAAGACTACCAAGCCACCACCGGAACGCTGACGCTGGAACCCGGTCAAGCAACCGGAGTGATTCAGGTTCCAGTCCTGGGCGATACCGATCCCGAAGGCAACGAGACCTTGACGGTGACGCTTTCCGATGCAACCAACACGGTGATTGAAACGGGTACCGCGATTGGCACGATCCAAAACGATGACGCCGTGATCACGTTTGAGGACATCGCTTTCGTCGAAGGAAATAGCACGCGAAGCGTCAGCACTCTGGTCCGAATCAGCCAGCCCATCGCGAGCGATTTGACCTTTAACTACGAACTCATCGACGAATCGGCAATCGCTGGCGAAGACTTTGTGGCCGCCACCGGTTCGCTGACCATTCCCGCAGGCCAACGAACGGTGCGGGTGCCGATCGACATCGTAGGTGACTCGGTCGCCGAAGCCGATGAAACGCTGACACTTCGCCTGACCAACATCGTTGGTATCGCCACGGAAACCGCATCACAGGACATCACCATTCGCGACGACGATGTGCGAATCACGGTTAATGACGTTTCGGTGCTGGAGGGAGATTCAGGAGGCACCCCCGTTAATTTCGTGATCACGCTTTCGCAGGCATCGCCCGTTCCAGTGACGTTGCAAGTGCAGACGGCGGATGGATCAGCCTTGTCAACCCAAGACTACGACTCCTTTCCGCTGACTGACGTCACATTTGATCCAGGTGAAACCGAGCAGACCATCACGGTTCAGGTTCGTGGAGATACGGATCTTGAGAGCAACGAGAGTTTCTTCTTGCAACTGTCCAATTCCGTCGGCGGAATCATCGACGACTCGCAAGGGCGGGCAACGATTATCAACGATGATGGCGGAGTGTCGGTTAGCGATGTTGCCGTGGTTGAAGGCGATGAGGATACGACCGCAGCCATCTTCACGTTGACGCTCTCTGGCAGTTTCAGTGAAGCGGTCACCGTGGATTTCACTGTCAGTGACGACACCGCCACCGCTGGCGTCGATTACGTCGATCCCGGCGTCGTGCCGGTTTCGTTCGCGGCCGGTGAAACCACCCAAACGGTCGCCGTGACCATCAACGGTGACACTGATGTCGAACCGTTTGAGACTTTTCAGGCGAATTTGTCGAACATCGGCGGAGCGACGGGAGCCAACATCGATGACGGCGTCGGCGTTGCGACGATTCAGAACGATGACGCCGAATTGACCTTGATTGCAAATGATTCGCGTGAAGGTGACACGACCTCGCGCACGTTGACCTTCGACACGCGGCTAACGCATCCGGTCGTACAAGGCGTGACGGCGACGCTGACGATCACCTCGGGCACGGCCACCGCTGATGACGATTTCTTGCCGCGTGATCCGGTCACGCTGAGCTTCACCAGCGGCACAACGCTTGTCCAAACCCCAATCTCAACGATCGCCGACACGATGGCCGAACCGCATGAGACCGTGCTGGGACAGTTGAGTGATGTTTCTGACGGTGTCGTGATATCGTCTCAAGCGACGGCAAGCATCCTGAACGACGACGCGGTGTTTCGAATTTCCGATGCGTCGGTGACTGAAGGTGACGGTGGCAACATCCCGATTCAGTTTGACGTGGAATTGGAACAACCGGTCGCGTTTGCCACCTCCTTAGCCTTCGACACGCTCGGCGGCACTGCCACATCCGATGTCGATTTCAGACCGCTAAGCTCGACGCTGTCATTCGGTGCTGATCAAACGTCCCAGACGATCACGATCGATGTGATCGGCGATTTAGTTCCTGAAGATGACGAAACCTTCACGGTCGGAATCAGCGACCCATCCAGCGGCACAATCGCCGTCGCGACGGCGACCGGCACGATCATTGATGACGATACCGTGGCGGTTGACCCTGAATTAACGCTCACGTTTGATTCCACGATCGTTCTAGAAGGCGATTCCATCACTGGCACAGTGACGCGCAACTTCACCGATGGAATGCCGTTGGAAGTCGTCTTGACCGTTGACGTCGCGGATCAGCTTGCGGCACCGATCAACGTGGTCATCGGGGCCAATCAACTGTCAGCGACCTTTACGTTGCCAACGATTGACAACGGCTTGGTGGAACGCGCGCGGACCGTTGTCGTGACCGCACGCGGCGATGGATTCCCGGATGATTCTCGCGAATTGAATATCAATGATGACGATCGTCCCTCGTTGAGCTTATCGTTTCAGCCCGATGCGATTTCGGAATTCGAGGGCACTTCGACGGCCACGGTTTCGCGAACCGGAAACCTGACACAGCCGCTCGACGTAGTGCTTCAAAACACAGATAGAACCGAAATCATGATCCCCGCCGGTGTCACGATCCCTGCGGGCTCATCGTCTACAACGTTTACAATCGGTAGCGTTGATGACTTTTTGTTCGACGGGGACCAAAGTGTCTCCATCACTGCCCGACCCACATTTGCCGCTGGTGGATTGGTGAATTCGGGTGGTACCTCCGCTTCCATTACCGTGACAGATAACGATGTGGCGGAATTCACCGCAACGGCGATGACGCAGACGAATGTTGCCGTGGTTGAGGATACCGTTCGTCCAACGATTACGATTACCGGAATCGCAACATTCACGGGTGGTGGTCCGGTGATGATGCAAGACGTTTCGGTCTTCATCGAATCGCGAGGCACGTTGCGTACCTTGACCGCGACGACTGACGCGACGGGCAATTACAGCATTGACTTTGTTCCATTGCCTGGGGAAGCGGGTATTTATGAAATTTCGGCAGGCGAACCGGGCACACCCGTGCCAGAGACAGCGTCGGATTCATTTGAAATACTGGCGTTTCGGTCGACCAACGTGTCGTCTGTCCTCGCCACCGCTGGCCAAACGGTCAGCTCACGGGCATTGACATTGTTAAATGCCGCACAGCGTTCGCTGACCAACGTGACCGCGACGATTTTGTCCGACGCGATTGACGACGTCACAATCTCGCTGGATTTCGACGGAAGTGCTTCGATTGATTCGATGTCGGCTGGTAGCGGTGTTCCGGTAACAATGACCGTCTTGGCCGATGCATCTGTCTCCGCTTCAGCGGACGTGATTGTGCGGTTTGAATCTTCCGAGGGCACGTTCATCGATCGTGTCATTCCCGTCACTATTCGCCCATCGGCAGCCAATTTGGTGCTTCGTGCGTCAACGCTTTCGACCACGATTATCAGGGGCCGTCAAACACTGGCCACGTTCACCGTCACCAACACTGGCGGAACGGCGACCAATGACTTATCCATGTTGATTCCCGATGGAGTGGACTGGATTTCATCCGCCATTGATCCACCAATCACGCCAATCCAGCCGGGACAAACACGGACGTTGACGGTGCAACTGAACCCGCCCGACGATTTGCCGCTGGGCTCGTATATGGGCACCATCACGTTGACCGATGGTACCGTCGGTTTGAACGTTCCGCTGGATATCGACGTCACTGGCCAGCAAACCGGGACGTTGGCATTGTTAGTCGAAGACGACTTCACGATCAATGATGACGCCGCTGGCGTCGTAGGCGCGACGGTCACGATCGTCAACGCGGGAACACGTGACACGGTGTTTTCGGGATCCGTCACCGACTCGGCTGGACTGATCGCGATTACGGATTTGCCGGAGGGAACGTATCAGGTTCTCGTCGAGGCGGACGATCACTTGCCCGCAGAAAATTTGATCACTGTCGTGCCGGGCATCACTAACCAGGTGACCGTGTTCTTGCCGGTTCAGGTGGTTGACTATCGCTTCACCGTCACGGAAACGGAGATCGAAGACCGGACTCGGATTACGGTCGAAACGCTGTTCAACAGTACCGTACCGGCTCCCGTGTTACGGCTCGTTCCCGATCAAACCGATCTGACGACTCGCCCGTTCATCGACGGCACCGAACAGTTGAACTTTACGCTGCAAAATGACGGGTTGATTGCACTGAACGATTTACAAATCCGTTTGCCACAACACCCCGCGTACGAGTTTGAAACCGTTTCGACGCAGTTGGGCAGCCTGGCCGCTGGGCAAACAATCGTGTTGCCCGTGGTTGTTCGTCGAACATCCATCGGTGTCCCGACGGCTCCACCTCTGGGGCCTGTTTGGGTGAATCTGGATGCGGACTACACGTATTTGGTCAAACCCAAAAATCAGCCTTCGTTTACGGTTGGAAATCGATCGTCGGCCATCATTCGCGCGGCAATACCCGTGGGTAGTTTCACCCCACAATTGCCAAAAGTCGGTAGTGGTGGCTTCGGAGGCGGATACTGGTCTGGCGGTAGTAACCGAATCGGCGGTGGCGGTGGCGGCGTCGGCGGTGGCTCGTTCAATCGAGGGACATCCGGCTTCGGCGGTTCACCCTCAATCACGTTACCTGTGATTCCAGTGCCCGATGACGGTGGTGTTCCCGTTGAAGTTCGTGTGCAATTGACCAATGACGTCGTGCAGACTCGACAAGCGTTCGACGCGGCACTGGAAATTGACAACGGTTCAACGCTACAGATGCGAGACTTCACCGCAGACCTGATCGTCTTCGATCAGGTTGGCAATGACGTCAGCGATCTGTTTGGAATTACCTCACCAATTTTCACGGGATTCGGTCTGGATCAGGATTCGCGGACTTTGGAGACGACCGAGACGGGTGCGGGACAGTGGACGCTGATTCCATCCCTGGATGCATCGAATCCACAGCCGACGACCTACTTTGTTGGCGGATCGTTTTCCTACATGCTTGGCGAGGTCGAGTTCTCCGTGGACTTGACCCTGGTCGATTTCGTGGTTTCTCCACAACCAGAGTTGTACCTGGATTATTTCTGGCAACGCGATGCAGTCTCCGACGATCCATTTACTAGAGATCGAATCGAACCCGCAGTGCCGGGTGACCTTGTTGTCCGCGTTCAAAACCGTGGCGATGGCGTGGCAAACAACTTGCAGGTGATCGGTTATCAACCGCAGATCATCGAGAATGAGCAGGGACTTGCGATCTCGTTTGTGATTCTCAGCACCGAGGTCAACGACACCGGGGTGGAGCCATCACTCACGGCCAACATCGGCAAACTGGCACCCGGCGAAACCGCCATCGTTCGTTGGCAATTGATCAGCACGCTACAGGGAATCTTCAACGTCGATCCAACGGCAACGACAATCACTCACGAGTCTTCGATCGATGGAACCAATCGGTTGTCATTGATTCCCGAAATGCCAGGCATTTTCAACTTAATTCACGTAACGCGTGATTACGGAGACGAGGCGGGCGATACATTATTGGATTTCTTAACCGACGAAATCGACCAGATCGATACTGATATTCACGACGATGACGGTATCCCCGATACAATTCGTTTTTCTGATGTTGATTCATCACCGCAACCCGTTGGGGCGTTTGAAAATCCGATCTTTGACCGCTCCCCCACCGCGACGCAGCCCACCGCCACGCTTTCCGTTGATGTTCCCGATAGCCAATGGAATTACACGAGCGTTCTGTTCCCCGAGCAGCCAGTCGGATTTGTCAATTGGCGAATCGATGCCGTCCGGCGTAGCGACGGAACGCTGCTGCCCATTGAAAACACGTGGATGTCCGATCGGACATTCCCACCAAGTGGTGGTCGACCGACCTACGAAAACCGCATCCATCTCGTTGATCGTGATTCGACGGGAAACTACACCTTCACTTTCGCGACGTTGATCGAGAATCCGCCAACGGTATCAGGAGTGATTGTGCAAAATGGCGACGTTTCCCGCGCCATCATCAACACATTCGCGGTTCAATTTGACCAGGAAATGGATCTGCAATCCTTGATCGAAGATGGAACGATTCATCAAGCAGTTTCGTTGCTCAATTTGGGTGTCGATACCGAAACGGACACCGATGTGGCGGTCGATCTGTTGACCGGTCAGTTCGCCTATGAAGCAGGAGTGTTGACGTGGAGTCTTCCGCCAAATGGATCTAGGGCCTCATCGCTGCCGGACGGTTTATATCAACTGACACTTGACGCTGAGGCAATTCGGGGAAGCGGTGGCCAACGCCTTGATGGCGACGCAGACGGTCAGGCTGGCGGTGATTTTGTGACCACGTTCCATCGGCTTGCAGCAGATACAGATGGGAATGCGATCGTGGATCAGGATGATGTCGATTTGGTGGACGGAAATCTGGGACGCCGCGCTGGGTTTGCCAATTATGACTCCAATGCTGACCTGGATGGGGATGGTCGTATCACGGTTCGTGATCGCGTGATTGCGTTCCGGTCACGAAATCGATCGATCAGTTCGCCCACACCCGTTGCCGCGTCGACATCGCGATTTGATGCGACGGCGGATGGACGGATCACGGCTCTGGATGCCTTGGTGGTCGTGAACCAACTCGCTCGCCTAAGTGCGGGCGGTGAGGGAGAGTTGACCGCTGATTTGGACAATTCACTTGCATCGTTGGACGTCAACCGCGATGGCCGTGTCACCGCGCTCGATGCGTTGCAGGTGATCAACGAAATTTCAGTTCGCAATCGTCCGATCGATGAATCGATGCTGTTTGCCAATGGCGAGCAAACGGTGGACGCGGCGTTCGTTCCTTCCGCACTCGTGAATCGTGACGTTCATGCCAACGGCGACGACGATGAAGAGCTTTGGTTGGCGGTGTTGGCGGAAGACCAGCATTCAATTGGTAAATTCTAGACAAACGTTACTCTGCACCTTCAACCTTGGATTATCCCAATGAAACTCGTTCGATACTTTTGCACTTTGGTACTCTTTGTTTCAGCGGCACCCGCCGACGCCGCACCGGTGACGCTGTCGTTTTCAAGTAACACCTACGTGCCGGGCGAAGATATCGTGTTTGACATCCAATTACCGACGATAACGAATTTGGCAACGTACAACGTCGATGTTGTCATCGAAGGTGTAGGTGCCATTGCGGGGAACGAGTTTCGGGTTGTCAACGATAAAGTGGTCCCAGCAACAACGACTTACGTGTTTGGATCAAGTGCTCGGTTTGCTCTGGCGGTCAACACGGCTTCGATAAATCAGGTGATTGTCACGACGACTGATTTCGTGGACGCGGGAACCGATGTGGTGGTGGGTGTGAACGATGCGATTGCGACCGTGCGAGTCGACACATTGCCGAGTTTTCGCGGCGACCTGGTATTTTCTGTCGATGCCGATCAATTGATTCTAGACCAATTCGATCCAGTCGGATTCGCGTTCGAGCCGGTTGCCGAGTTTGGTGCGATTCAGACCGCCACAAGAGTAACCTCGCCGATTCGGATCACAGCTGTTCCCGAACCTGGAAGTTGCCTCGCTTTGAGCTTGATTGCCGGAGGCTGGATTGGGGCTCGCAGACGACGTCTCACGTAATCACGCGTGTTCACTATCGGTGGTTCCGCGGAGTTATCCGTGGGCGAAAATTTATTAAATCCACAACTCTTCGAGTCAGGATGGAACTAAACTGCTCGGAACTATTTTCCGCCGAGGGCTTTTTGGTTCATGTTTACGACTCGATTTTCTTTTGTAGCGACGAGTGTTTTTGCAGGGCTGCTTTGTAGTGGTGCTCCATCCAACTCAGTCCATGCGGACATCATTTTCCATGACGATTTTGATGGGTCGCCGGAAACATCACTGGGTGGGACCACGCCCGATATTTCGCTCGGCGCTGTGACGTGGGCTGCAAATTTGGATGGGTTTACCGCAGACGGACGACGTGGTGTCACCGGTGGTTCGGGTAATGCGACGCTGGCTTTTTCACCACAGCCAGCAAAACTTTATACCTTGGATATTCAATTGCGTGATGTTGTGGGAACAACACAGTGGTGGGGATTTGGTTTCACTGATCGTGGTGATAGAAATCCAGCCCGGTCACCTTTTAATGATGCCAGATTTAACCTCGGACGATCTTGGTCTATCGTGCGTGGCGATCAAACGAACAGCAGTGGTACTTTCATACCCAATTCCGCGAATCAAAATGGGCGTGATATTGAGACCGACTGGTCTACGCTGAACGACGCCGATGGGACGATATTTGATTTGGATGTTCGGATCGTTTTGGACACGACACAATCAATCTGGTCAGCGGAGCATTTCGCAAAAGAGACCAGCGACACCGAATTCACATTGGTTGCATCGCAGCCGACGATCGCGAATCAATCGACGATCGATGCGGTTGGGTTTGCGGTGTCGTCGAATCAGGGTGCAATTGATGGTCGCGTCGCATTGTTTCAATTGGCGGTGGTATCGGTCCCAGAGCCATCGTTTGCCGGTTGCATGGCATTTATCTTTTCAATCTCCGCGATCGGTTTCAGGCGACGACACCAAGCTTGAGCCGATCCGGGGAAAATTCCGGACCACAGATTGTGACGGAACTGAAGTCGAGCTGTGTTGATCGGACGACTGCCGTCCAAGAGCGGTCGTGGTAGGCGTATTGATCGGGGACTACTATCTTCACGTTGCGGTTGTCATGACGCCGCGATTCACTGTCGTTCACTCCTGCATCCACAACCGATACCATGATTCTTGTCTTAAGCTCGTCGCTTCATCCCGATTCTCGCAGCCGCATTTTGGCTCGTGCGTGTACGGAGAAACTGGAATCGATCGGCGAAACGACAGAGCTGTTTGATCTGTCGCAGACGACCCTGCCAGCTTGTGATGGTGCGACGGCTTATGGGGATGCGAACGTGATTGCGCTCGGCAAATTGATCACTGCGGCCGATGCGATTTTGATTGCGTCGCCGGTTTACAACTATGACGTCAACGCGGCGGCTAAGAATGCGGTGGAGCTGACTGGAAAGGCTTGGACGGGAAAGGTCGTTGGGATGATGTTGGCTGCGGGTGGTCAGGGCAGCTACATGTCGGCGATGGGTTTGGCGAACAGTTTGATGCTGGATTTTCGATGTCACATCGTGCCAAGGTTTATCTACGCCACCGGTGAATCATTCGAGGGGAATGACTTAGCGGATGAAAGTATCCAGGATCGCGTGGATACGTTGGTGGCCGAGACCTTAAAGCTAAGTGTGGCGATCAAAGAAGGTTGAAGTAGGTCAGCAGCGTCGCGTTTTCCTAGGTTCTAACAGGGGCCCGTCGGTCAGCTTCCCCAGTTTGCATCGAGAGAGAACCATGGCTCGCGACGAAATCATTGAGCTTCTCAAACGCGGCCCATCAGGGTAACCATGAATGATGGCAGCGAACACGTCATTCCGGCTTACGGCGATAGGGCCTTGGTCAGCAGTTTATCGATCCATGTTCTGTACCAGGATGAATCCGATGGCAAGTGGCGGTTTCATATCCTTTCGCTGTTGGGGATGGTTCGCGCCGAGGAGCTAGAATCGGCCGCTTGACGTGGGTGTTGCCGGATGTGGCTTTGGCTCCACTGGGCCTACGGCCAATCGCCAACAGTGAAATAAAAAACGACCCGGAAAGGTTTCCCTCGCCGAGTCGTTTTTTGTCGCGGTCACGTCTCAAGGTGATCAGTGAATCTTCGCGTCGTGTTCAAACTTTTGGGGCTTTCGCCCTTTCAGTTTTACTAGCGGACGAAAACGGCACTGGCCTGAATGACGCGTCGCTTTTGTGTCACGCTTGCACTTGGGTCAACAACCGGTGCTGGTGGCATGGGAGCAGCTTCGTAGGAAGGTGCAGCCATTGGTGCAGCCATAGGAGCCGATCCGCAACCGCAAGATGGTGCAGCAGCTGCACATCCGCAGCCGCTGTCGCAGCCCATGTCACAGCAGCTGCTCTTCTTGCAACCTAGGTTGCCGAACAACTTCTGAAGCAGTTGACCGTTGCCGATCTTGCAGCTCTTCGTGCAGCAGCTATCGCATCCGCTGTCGCAGCCGCAAGCAGGTGCTTCGCAGCCACAGGTGGGTGCTTCACAGCAACCGCTGTCGCAGCCGCCGAACATTTTTGCGTGATGAGCTTTCTTGCAAGCGAACAGCTTCTTCAGCAATCCACCGCCGCAGCTCTTGCTGCAGCCGCTGTCGCAGCCGCCGTCACATCCCATGTCGCAGCCACATGCTGGTGCTTCGCAACCGCATGCTGGTTCGCAGCCCTTGTTGCAACCAAGCTTACCAAGCAGTCCGCATCCGCTTTCGCAGCCGCAGCTGGGCTCTTCGCAGCAACTTGGGGCTTCGCAGCCGCAAGCTGGTGCTTCGCATCCGCATGCTGGTGCTTCGCAACCGCAAGCTGGTTCGCAGCCCTTGTTGCAACCAAGCTTACCAAGCAGTCCGCATCCGCTTT
>CAYVAN010000051.1:3015-24540 GCA_964449225.1 uncultured Rhodopirellula sp. | reverse complement strand
AGAGCCCCTCCACGTAATTGCGTTTGTAGAACTCCATCGTCAGCGAAACGACTTCATCGACGGTAAAGCGGGCGCGAGGCGTATCGCTGGAAATACGATTGACGCAGTATTGGCAATCGTAGATGCAGTAGTTCGTCAGCAGGATCTTTAACAGCGAAACGCAGCGGCCATCGGGCGTGTAGCTGTGGCAAATCCCCATCCCTTCGGTGCTGCCAATTTGGGAGCCCTCACGGGTCGATTTGGCCCCGCTGCTGGCGCAGGAAGCGTCGTATTTTGCAGCGTCCGCCAGAACCGCAAGTTTATCTTGGACGTCCATGCAATTTATAAAGAGGAACTGAGGAATTTCGGGGATTATACCACCTTCGGCAACCCACCACTTTCGATCCGTCAGCCCGCGAAGGCGATACCCGTGATCGCCAAACCAGCAACGAACGTCGGCAGCAAAGACTTTTCTTGGATTGGGCGGACGGTTTGGCGGCGTGCAGCACACCAATTGAAAAGGTGCAAATCTTTTCCCAGCAATTCACTGATTTCCAGTGCCCGCAAGAACAGTCACAGCACGTGGGTAAAGCGCAGGAAGGGAAGACAGAAAAGCAAACTTATTGGCCGGGTTCGTCGATTCCAAACCTGTCAACCCATTTCCGTTTCCTTTCAAATTTCATTGGAACGTCTATGCCATTTCTTCGCGGTAGTCTCGGATTCGAACGTTTTGCAGTTTCAGGCTTCGAGGCCGATCAGTTTGGTGAAGAACATATCGAGATTCTGTCTAAGTTTGCGGCCGGTCAATTCGAGACCGATGCGACCGACAACGTCCAGGTCGGTTTCCTGGGTGGAGACCACTTATTTGATCAAGACTTTGATCTCGACAAAAATCTTATCAACAACGCTCTGCACTGTAGCGTTCGTATCGATACCAACGTGATCCCATCCGCGATCCGTGCCGCTTGGTTGCAAGTGGAGTTGTCCGGCAGGCTAAAAGACAGCGAAACTGGTTTCCTTAGTAAAGCTGAAAAGAAAGAAGCCAAAGAAGCGGTCGAACAAAAGTGCGAAGTCGAGGCCGCTTCGGGAAGGTATCGAAAAATGCAGACCGTCCCATTTCTATGGGACATCGATCACTCGCAACTGTACTTCGGCGGCTCGCAAGGGAACGCCAGCGGTCATTGCTTGGGACTTCTTGAACGAGCCTTTGAGGTCGAATTTAGCCACATCGGCGCGGGCGCGATCGCACATGACTGGGCCGTTGAAGCGGAATGCTTCGGGGAACTTGATGATTTGATTCCCGCTGACTTTGTGTCCGGTGGAAGTCAATCGCCACACGTTTGGTCCAATGAATTCTCGCAGGCACCGGACTTCTTGGGCAATGAATTCTTGATGTGGTTGTGGTGGACAACGGAAACCAAGAGCGACACGATCACCATGCCCGACGATTCCGACGCCGTGGTCATGTTTGCCAAGACCATCGCTCTGGATTGCCCCAAGGGCGAAACCGGAAAAGAGGTCATCAGTGCCGAAAGTCCGGTCCAGCTGCCCGAAGCCATGGAAGCGATCCGTGGCGGAAAGCTACCGCGCAAGGCAGGCATGACAGTCATCAGCGATGGACGTCAATTCGATTTGGTGCTGCAAGCAGAATCGTTTGGCATCAGCGGAGCCAAGATTCACCTGGAAGAAGGCGAAGAGTTCGAGGATGAAGATCGAATCGACGCAATCCGTTTGCTAAGCGACACCACCGACCAGCTCTTTTACACCTTCTTGCAGAAACGAGTTAGCGACGACTGGGCTCAGGAAATGAACGAAATGAACCGCTGGCTGGGCGGCGAATCGCAAGTCATTGCAAAAGTGGCTTAGCCCGAAAACACCGTTTCGTCGGACTCCTTGGTTTATTGGGCGAAATCAATCATCGCAGGCATCACGGATACCTGCGGTATGGAAATCGTGCAGGGCAGATCACTCATATACGTTGGAGTGTTCTCCATTGTCGCTCGGTTCTCCGAGCCGATAGCGATGTCAGCTCGAACAGCCGAGCGACATTGGCCGGCTTGAAAACTGATTTGCCCTGGGAAATCGTGACGGCAACGATCCCCTGGAATCCAAGCCGTAATGCAGGATGGTTGCTCGATGCCGAAACTCTTGGCGAGTTTCGCTACGAGGATTCGACGAAGCACGGCAGTCGGCGATCGAAATGATCGCTGTGAAGTAGGATCCAACCGCCAACACTGGCAAGTTCAGACCTACTTCACCGCGACGATGTAGCAAATCCAGCTGGGGTCGCTGGGTGCTTCGATGCAACGTCCCCAAGTCCCGTCGCCTTCGCCATCTTCGTCTTCACGTTCCCAGTAAACATGGCTTTCTTTAAAGCCTGCTTCGGCCAACATTTCTCGGACTTCGGGAATCGTCCAGAAACGCCACTGGTACTCAAACGCCTTTTTCAGTTTGCTGCCATCGGCAAATTTGAAATGAATGTAGAACGTCGCATCGGCAGTGATCGGATCAAACCTTGCTTGGTACCAATGATACTTGAATCCCTTCTTTCCTTTTTTTATCGTTCGTTTGTCAACGTGATCTTCCTGGTAGCATTCGCTGCCGCCCATCATGTCCATCACCATGACGCCTTCGGCGGCTAAGTTGGCACGTGCAATCTTGAAATAGTCGATCACCTCGGCTCGTGTTTTGAAATACCAGAACGAAAAGTTCTGTGCCGCCAACACGTCTGCTTGAGGTCGGTTGCGTTTGCGAACATCTTGTTCAAGCAATCGAACACGGCTCTGTTGCTGTTCGTTCAACTTTGACAGATTGTTCTCGCGACCCCAGTCAAGCGTTTCGCTGCACAGGTCCACACCCAACGCGGTTCGCTTGGGGTCCGACGCGGCCCAATCGCAACACACCGCGAAGGTTCCGCAGAAATCTTCACGCAGCCGCATTGGCTTTTTAGCGTACGCATCGCGATAAGCTTGTTCGAAGAAACTGACTTCATGTTCAGGCGTCTGCACCGATTCTTGGTAGCAGTGGAACTTATCGGCCTTCTGAGCCATGGTTGGTTTTTGTTTCTTGTTCTTGCTCATGTTGCTTTTTCAAGGTGAGATTTCATTGATTGCCACGGTTTCGCGTTCGCCACGTCATCTGCGGTCAATCCAGCTCGTCGTGCTTGTTGGATTCCATGTTGCATCACATTCATGCCGTCAGTCGAATGAGCATCAGTGTTGATCACAATCGGGATGCCCAGTTTCTTTGCCTTGGACAGGTGCAAATCGTTCAAATCCAGGCGAGCGGGGTTGGCGTTAAGTTCCATCAACTTACCATGCCGAACTGCTGCTTCCATCACCTGATCCATGTCCACCTCGTAGGGCGGCCGTCGATTGATTAGCCGTCCGGTCGGGTGGGCGATACAGCTGACGTGCGGATTCTCGATCGCGCCGAGAATTCGATCGGTAATTTGGTCTCCAGGTTGTTTTTGACCGTAGTGAACACTGGCTAAGACCCAATCGGCCTCCGCCAGACAATCGTCGGCCAAGTCCATCCCGCCAGCTTCCAAAATGTCGCATTCAATCCCTTTCAGGATGGTCAACCGGCCTTCGTATTCACCACGAATTTCGTCGATCATCTTCCATTGTTCACGAAGCCGCGATTCATCTAAGCCGCGAGCCATCGAAACACGTTTGCTGTGATCGGTAATTGCGATGAAGCTAAGTCCTCGCTCGATCGCCGCTTCGGCCATGTCGCGAATCGTACCGGTGCCATCGGTCGCCGAGGTGTGCATGTGCAAATCGCCATGGATGTCTGATAGCTGAATCAATTCAGGCATCTCTCCCGATTGTGCCAATGCAAATTCTAGGCGATCCTCACGCAGCTCCGGTGCAATCCATGGGATTCCGATTGCTTCGTAAACGTCTTCTTCGTTGGCACCGGCGATTTTTGTTTCGTCATCAAGCTTGAACACCCCGTATTCGTTGATCTTCAGGCCACGCTCTTTAGCGATACGCCGCGTGTGAATATTGTGTGCCTGTGACCCCGTGAAATACTGAAGCGCCGAACCAAATTGGTCTGCTGCGACGCATCGCATGTCGACTTGGAATGCCTTGTCAACTCGAATGGAGATCTTGGTTTCGCCGCGGCCGATTGTTGACACGTAATAAGCATACGTTTCTAAATGGTCCATTGCAGCTTGTGGATCATCGGCAACGACCAGCAAGTCCAGGTCGCCAACAGTTTCACGAAGTCGACGATAACTACCCGCCCACTGCATTTTCTGGATTCCCAAACATGCCTGCATGTGTTGCCCGATATCGGCAGCCAGTTCGTCACCCTTATGCCATCGAATCCGCTCGGCCGCCTGTTCGGCAATCGCCAATCCATCAAGAATCGTTGCCTGTGATTTTTTGCCGAATCCTTTCAGCCCCGCGATCTTGTCTTCATGACAAGCACTACGAAGATCGCCCAGCGATTCGATCCCCAGAGCTTCGCGAAGTTTCACCGCCTTCTTCGCACCGAGTCCCGGAATGCGAGCCATCTGAATAACGATTTCGGGGACCGCTTGGCGAAGTTCATCGAGTTGTGGCAATGACCCCGTATCGACGAGCGTCTGGCATTTTTCGACCAGGGTTTTGCCAACACCTGGCACCTTCGACAAATCTCGATCTGGATCCGCCAAAATATCAGCAACCGATTCATCAAGTTCGCGGATCGCTTTGGCACCATTCTGATAGGCACGAATCCGAAAAGGGTTCTCACCACGGAACTCGAGCAATTCCGCCATTTCCTCGAACACTTTTGCAATCTTACCGTTGTCCATCGCCGCAACCTTCCACAGTGAAAATCATTCTGCCTGAGAGGAACAATGGAAACGATCCAACGGAGATCGCCAACCGGGCGGATGCCGCGCTGAAAGAGCCAGCGATTTTCGCCGCAATGGCCGGTTAGATCACCTGCACCTGGAAAATCCAGCCAAGCAACCCGCTGGCAGCAAGCGAAATGAATGGGATAGCCGCTGTGGTGGCTGGCTTCGGTAAACAGCTGTGCCAAAGACAAATGCTGGTCAGCAATCGTGCGAGCATTCAGCCACGCGGCTTTCCATGTCGCGGCCTAGCTGACCGATTTACAGCATTCCGAAAAGGTTCGAAAAAACGACCACCAGAGGGGCAGAAAGAAACACCATGGATCATCTACAGTATGATGCCGCGATTTCATCCATACTCTCTAATCCAATTCTTTCTTGGAACTTATTATGAAGCGCTTTGTGCTCAGAAACTTGGCAGCAATGCTGGTTTTCTTTGTCGGACTTACCTCGTCCGCGTCCGCGTCGATCACGATTTCATTCGCATTTTCTGGCGGGCTTCAAGGTAACGATGCCAATGCACAAGCCAATCGGCAATCGTTCTTGGACGCGGGTGATTTCTGGGAAGGGATCATTACGGGCTATGTTGACGGAAGTTCTAGGACATTGACGATCCAGGCATCTACCTTTGAAGAAGGCCCTGACGAAGATGGAACAATCGTGTTGGGATCAGCGGGCCCCGGACAATTGGCTCCACTTGCAACGACTGAAACAAGTTTCTTTGTTCCAATCACTGGCGGAGCGAGCTTCAATGTCGATTCGAGAGCGATCCCGAGCGGCCGAATTGACCCGCTGACGATTGAGCATGAAATTGGTCATATCTTAGGAATCGGAACCCTTTGGGATGATGACGGACAACTGTTTAGCTTCAACGACATTGATTATGAAGCAGGTAGCGGCCAGTACTTTGGCGAGAATGCGTTAGCCGCGTACCGAAACGAATTTGATCCTAACGCAGAATTCATACCCATTGAACTTCAAGGTGGCCCAGGCACAGCCGATGGACACTGGGACGAAGTCGTTGGCGGCGGGTTGGTCGTGCTTTCTGGTCCCAACCAAGGCGAACAGTTCAATGACGAATTGTTAACAGGAACTTTGTCCGGCAGCGGTTTCTTAAGCGACACAAGCCTGGGTTCGCTGCGCGATCTTGGGTACACCACGATCGATTTCCGAGCCGTTGCGATTCCCGAACCAAGCTCGTTGGCATTGCTAGGGATCGTCTTTGTCAGCACAGCCGCACGCCGCCGCAAGAAATGAGTGCTAGCAAGAAGTGAGTGCTATCAAGCAATGAGCATTTGAACGCTAGTCAAAGGCTCATTGCTTTAGAAACGTAGGCCGAAATCGCGGAGGCTGGTCCATCGATCAGGCCCGGTCGAAACCTAGCCGCTTGATTTCGCGGCTTTGATCATTGCTTCGACTTCGAGCACTTGTTCGTACGGGACGCGTTGGCGTTCGTATTTGTTGGACATGATTTCGTGCAACATTTCCAAGTCGTCAAGCGGCATGTGGTCGTACTGAGTCCATTCGGTGTCCGATTTTAGCCGAGCCCGAAGCTTCCATTTACCGCCGTGCCGAGTCGCGGTGACGAGTCGGGTCGCGCCTTCTTCGGTGGTTTCACGCCACTCGTGTTTTTTCATGGTCCTGTCTGTTTTGTTTGAATGATTTTTTGGTTGAATGATTTGACCAAAGCCAAAACGGCGGCTTGCAAAACTGGAACAAGACTCGATGTGGTCATTTACTTTCCGTTGCCCAGCTCTTTCCGTTGCCCAACTGGCGTCGGAAGGCGTCGAATGCGTCTCGCAGTGCGGCAGGCGGGCGGCGTCGGGTGCCTGAATCACGGATGCCTTTGAGCGAGTCGGATTGTTCGCGAACGCTGCGGTTTTTACCGGTTGACGGTGGGCGAAGGCCCAAGCTGCGAAGTGCTTCTTCGGTGGCCCGATTGGCCGCAGGGTCATTGGTGTTCTTTACTGCATCAAGGTCGCGGATGTCTTTCCATCGGTCTTGGAATTGCTTTAAATCCTGCTGTGTCCAGTTCAGGCGATCGAGTAGTTCTTGGTCCGGCGCGTCACGGGTTTGGTCCAGGTAGTCTAAGACCATGTCGGTTGCTTTACGAGTGTAAGCGTCGTTGGCAGCGTCAGTTTTGGCGGTCGGCTGTGATGATTCAGATTCGGCCCCTTCGCCGCTGCCGTCACCGGATCCCGGGCGCCCCTGCGAAGAGGGCTGAGGTGACCGAGACTGAGTCGCTGAATCGTCCCCGGACGGTGATCCGGTTTGATCTGAACCGCCACGTTCAGATTCCGAACTAGGTTCTCCTTCCCCGGACTCGCCATCGGCCTTATCGGACGAGTTCTGCTCGGAAGCCCCCTGCTTGGGAGAATCCTGCTTGGGAGAATCCTGGCTCGAAGAACCTTGATCGGGCTGCGAGGATGAGGACTCGTTTCCCTGTTGGGAATTTTCCTCGGACGCATCGCCTTGCTCGCTTGAATTCTGATCGCCAGCGGCACTGTCCCCTTTGCTATTTTCTCCGGAACTCTGATTGCTGGAATCGGCGGGTTCGCTGCCTTGACTGGATTCGGGTTGTCCCGATGAATCGTCCGCCATTTCGGATGACTCCGCTGACTTGCCTTGTTCGGTTTCGCTTCGCTGTGATTTCGATTGCTGGGATTTCGATTGCTGGGATTTCGATTGCTGGGAGCTTGATTGTTGGGATTTCGATTGCTGGGAATTGGAATCTTCGCTACCAGAGGGTTCACCCTGCGATGAGTCATTTTGCTGGGATGATTCCTTTCCGGCCGATCCTTCACCATCGGATTCCTTGCTAGAGGATTGACCTTGGGACGGTTCGCCGGATTCAGACTGTTCACCTTGCTGGCCTTCTTGTTGCCCGCCTTGCCCCTGCTCTTGCCGTTTCTGGTTCAAATAGTCCTGAATTCGCTCAAACGCCTCGCCGTCGTGTTTGGGGGCAGACTGATCACCGGACTCGCCGGGCGCATCATCTTCGCCTGGCGATTCGCGCTGCTGTGACTCGCTTTGGCCGTTCTCTTTTTGACCAGATTGGTTCGGCAGAGCGTTCCGACCGGCACCTTCTTGCGATCCGTTTTGTTGACGTGATGTTTCGCCCTGCCCAGCATCAGCTTCGCCAGCTTGTCCGTCGCCAGCTTGTCCGTCACTGGGTTGTCCTTGCATCGGTTCGTTCTCACCGGAAGCCCCTTCACCGGGTTGGCCCTCACCCGGCTGATTCTCACCGGGTTCACTTTGGCCTTGGCCTTGGCCTTGGTTGCCAGATTTCGATGAATCGCTTTGGCTTTCGCCGTCGTTTTGACCTTCGCCGCCCGACTGACCTTCGCCGCCCTGGCTTTCTCCCTCATTCTTTTCGGACTGGTCACCCTTGCCGCCGCCGGAACCCTGTTGTCCACTTTCCCCAGCTTGGCTATTGCCCTGGTCCCCTTCAGCTCCGCCACCGCCTTGTTGCTGTTCGCCTTCGCCAGATCCTTCGCTGGAACTTTCTTTGGCGGAATTGGGGTCAGACGCTGGCTTGTCGTCGGGTTTGGACAAGCCTTCGCCAGCGGCATCTTCATCGCTTGTAGTTTGGTCCGATGCGACGATTCGCAGTTCAATTGGATCGGTCTTGGATTGGTTTCCAAGCAACTTTTTGTTGGCTTCGCTGGACTTGTTGTCGATTGCGACCGCGGTGACTCGCACGACGTCGCCCACCGACAATCCAAGTTCGTTTGGCCTAAATCGAAACTCTGCGACTTGATTGCCGCGTTGACCCGCAGGGTCTTTCCATAAAACGGGTTCGCCGACGTTTCGAATGCCGCTGGTGATTTGCAACCGGATTTCGCTCAATCCAAAATCTGCATCGGAGGCATGCACTTCGATGATCTGTTGCGTTCCAATCGGCACATCTTTTGGCACGCGAGTAGGCAGCATGATCGCGACCTCGGGCGGCAGATCAGCGATGATATCGATGGGGTAGATGATTGGGTCAGGGTTTTGAGCACCGGCTTCATCCCAAACTCGAATGCGGTAACTGTCACGCCGAACCGAGGCAGACCGTCGCTTGTCAATGTGCAGTGGAAAGTCAACCGATAAAGATTTCCCATCTTCGCCTACGTTCATTTCGAGCGCCCCATCGGTCGCCTGGATCGTAGCGCCAACCGGCTTGGGGTTAAATTCAATCGCAGCCCGAGCGATGGGGCGATTGGTTGTGGCGTTCAAAGTAATGGCGGTTCCTTCAACCGCAGTGATCGCACCGCTGGTTCGCGTGAACGGTCCTGTGCCGGTGTAGGCGGGCGGGCGATAGTTCACTGAATCCAACGCAACCACTGGCACATCTTGCACCCGAAATTGATAAGTTGGCGAAGTCGCATCGCCAGCATTGATCCAATAGGGCACGTCGCCGCTGGCGGAACTTTGCAGGGTGATATTGGCGATGTAGCTGGATGATCCGAACGATTCGTCCCGCTGCATCGTCGTTTGCTTTGCACCGGTGGCGTACTGAATTTCGCAAACCGCGTTTTCGTCAGATCTTAGCCCACGAATTTCAGCTGCCACCTGAACGCTTCGACCCGCGATCGCCTCGGCGTCACCTGGTTTTACGTTTTTGATCGACACGCGGGTCACCGGAGCGATTGCTGCGGTTGGCGTGATTAAACGACGGACCGACTGCAACGAATTCTTGGGTGATGCTGCGGCGTAGAAAAACAAAGACGCCATCGCGACCGCCGTTGCGATCCATAATCTCATGTTCCCGGTGGCTTCGTCCGGAAGTTCGTTGTGTTGCTTCAAGTAACCGGCCGTGGATGCTCCGATCGACTGAACGACCCGGCGTTGAAGCCCGACATGGCTTACGTTTTCCTTCAGCGTGATGTAGCTGGTTAACGATTGACGCAGACTTGGGTAATTCTTTTCGAGACTTCGGGCTGCATATTCAGGGCTGATGGTTTTGCCAATTAATGGAACGACTTGAAACCAGGCATAGACCGCCGATCCTCCGATTAGGCTAGCCAAGGCTACGACCCTGGCCCATGGATTCATGCCCGAAAGAGACGGTCGCGAAAGCAACCAGTGGTCGATTAGGATCCAGACGCCGATGGAGATCATGATTCCCAACACCAGCCGCAGGCAGTGCCGAACCAATTCGCCCCACCAAAGGGCGCGGCGAGCTTCGTCGATTCTCGCAGAAATCAGCAGGTCGGCAGCTTCGTCCGAGGCTAACCTGCCTCGAGCATTTTTTTGCGGCGTTTGCTTCTTTGCTGCCGAATGAGAAACCGGCGATGAAGCGGCGGGAGGAGCACCAGACATGAACGGTTGTCAATGAGAGCTGTTTGCATGATCGGCGTGGCAACGAGCCGACGGCTTGATAAAGGGAGTATAGCCCAAAGGGCGACGAATTTGGGTGCGGCGAAGCTGGACGGCCCGTCCACCGGCTCGGTTTGTATCGATCGCACGAATTTTATCGACTGGGTCTTCCGTTTTCGGGGCCACTAAATCAAGTTGAATTGATCCCTAATTGCATTTTTATCTGGCTCTAGTTCGACTACTGTTGGGTCAGCCGTCGGCCTCGTGAACCAAGAAGATTTTTAGTGGCAACTAAAACCGCAAGAGCGGCCGTTTCTGGTTGCTCTTTCGGTTGCCTGATCGATTTGCGTTTCCATGGGCATCGGCTGAACAAAACGTTTCATCGTGAAACAAACCAACAGCTTACTGGCGGTCAAGTCAGCTCCATGGAGGGGTTTCTGAATTGATAAACTGATTCACTCCGTCTGATCCTTCTCACACCTAAATCACTCGATTTCCATATGAGATACGCTTTTCGCCTCGCAGAATTACTCGGCCACACACCAGATCGCAGAAAACGCCCAGGGACGATTAAGTCAATTGTTGAACACACCGGTTTGGATCGACACCAAGTCGCATCGTTGTTGAAGAATGAGGCCAAGTACATTCCGCTGGATGCTCTGTCGCGAATTTGCGATTACCTGATTGATCACGGATATGCGACAGCCGACGAATTGCCTGGTTCTTTGTTCGCGGTCAATGCCGAGAACTTCTGGGAACTACTCGCACGCCGAGGCGAAATCGAAATTGTCCTTGGTGTCCGCGAAAGTGTCGACGGTGGATCACCTGACAATGCAACCGTGGTGGCAAGTGACGCAGTGCTGTTTGGCGAATTGCTGAATGGCGTTTCGACTTTGGGAGGATCCGCAAAGCATCAAAGTACGGCAGCGAAAGAATCGTCCGAAGGCGGAGAATCATCTGGCAATGGTGAAACGTTGATGCCAAACAAAATTCAACAGACGCTTGTTTGGAGCCCTGGTCAGGTCTCACTTGAAGACGCTCGGGAACGCGCGACCGAAGTGATGGAAGGGTTCGTTGACGCCACCGGTGACCGTGGCATGGTTTGCATTGGCAGCGTCAAAAGCAATCCGGTGGTGGAATTGTTGTTCGCGGACGTTTTTGGCTGCACACCTTTTGTCACCGAAGACGATGTCGACGATGTTTCGGCTCGCTCCTGCCCATTCTTTCTTCGTTACCGTGACAGTGACCCGCAACCGGGCGGAGCATCTGCTGGAGTTCGTTTAAGCAAGAATGAAGATGCACCTGAACCTGGTTTCTATTATGAAAAGGATGATGGAACGTGGGACTACGCAGGCGGCAAGAACAAGGATACCGCTTTGGTGTTCTACATTTTCCGCGAAGCACTTGGGCGGCTTGATATGGTCCTGAGTGGTTTTTCCGGACGTGCGACGCGCTTGCTTGCCAAAACCATTGCCATTCGCGGTGAAGAATTTTGGCCACCCGTTTACGAAAAGGATGGCGTTCAACTGGGGGCGTATCTGGTGCAGTACGAGAACAACGAAAACGACCTAAGCCGCGATGACTTGATGTACAACGCTGGCGGTGCCGCGACCATCATGCCGCTATCAGCCGAAGCCATCGCGAAGCGGATGGTACGCCGATAGGCTTCGCGATGAGACTTTTCCCAGGCGTCTGGTCACAGGGCGTCGGCCAGCTCGCCTAGCCTCACCAGCCAGCCTGACCCCAGGCTAGGGTTCTTAGCGCCTTCGGCGTGTTCAATTGCCGACAACAGAGCGTCGCAACTTGTTCAAGATCATTCGTCAGGGAACCATCCTGACGTTATTCACTCGTTGAAGAGTATGATCGGGCGTTTCTGTTAACGATCTTGAGATGCAGCGATCTTAACAAGATCCACTAGGTGTCAATTAGATCTTTTGGATCCAAAATTGGGACATCGTTTTCTTCTGTCTCCTGGATTTCACGCCACGGCTTGTCTTCCATGTAGGCATCCAGTTCTTCTTGCAATTGTTGAAGCTGATTGTGGCTCTCTTCGGTTGCCAGTTCGACAGCCTTCTTGCTCCACTTTCTTGCCGATTCGAAGTCACTCGTTTCGGCATACGCTGCTGCAAGTGTGCTGAGAATATGCGGGGCTTCGTACTTCGTTAGGCTTGCCGACATTTCAGCAAGTTCGATTGCCCGGGTACCGTTACGAACCTTGTCGTTGGGTGACGTTGAAAGAACCCAAGCCAAATTATTGTACAAACCGGATGCTTCCTCGATTTGTGCCTGAGTCGAGTTTTCAGCGTCCACTTTGCCAAACGACGAAATCGCACTTTCGTAATCTGCAATCGCAGCAGCATGATCACCGACACTCAGGTAAGCGTCGCCACGCGAACGCAAGATGCCAACATTTTCAGGTTCTTTTTGCAGCAAATTGGTCAGGACTTCGATTGCCTTTCGCGGTCGTTCATCGATCGAATACAGCGAAGCCAACCGCATGCGACGGAACAGGTTTTCGGGGTCTCGGTCCACCAGCAGCTTTGCGTCGTTGATCGCATCGGCCATTCGGTTTTCTTTTAATGCGATTTGCAAACGCAATTCGATCCCCTGATCCGTCGCCATGATTTGTGGTGCGATCGCGGCGGCGGCACGGAAATCCGCTTTGGCAGCTTTGACGTCATCGCGATCAAGCGAAACGGTTGCCCGAAGCAGCAACGTTCGTGGATCCTTAGGGGCCATCGCAATCGACTTGTCCAAATCAGACATCGCTTTGTCGGCTTGCCCGTCAGCTTGATACAAGACCGCGCGAAGTCGATACATTCCTTCGCTTGGTTGAGCCGAAAGAGTCCGGGTTATCAACGTGATTGCGTCTTTGACTCGATCCAGTTCAATCAGTTTCTTGATCGCTGCATCAGCAACGGCAAGATTGGTGGGATCCAGTTCAAGCACCGTGTCCAAGTCCTCGACTGCACCCGATACGTCACCCGTTTGCAATCGTAGTTGAGCCCGAAGCTGCAATGCTTCCTTGTTTTTTGCGTCCGCCTTAATCGCTGCATCCAAGTCTTTTAAACGCGAAGGTTGATCATCACGGGTCAAAGCCCGCAGGACGAGTGCCGAACTGAGTTCAGCTGGTTCGTCGCTAAGCAGATCGATAGCATTGGTGGTTGCTTGATAGATCGCATCTTTGTCACCGCCGCCCATCAGGTGCAGGCGTGCGATCAATAAAAAGCCTTCGACCAAATCGGGGTCGTTCTCGACCGCTTGCGTTAAGACTTCCAATGCTTCGTCACGAACAGACAGTTTTTGACGACCAGGAGCGGACGAGATTTTCGAGGCAATCGCTTGTGCTCGCTGTAACAAAACGGAGCCGAGCATCTTTTTGGCGAATGACTCGTTTTCTTTGTCGAGTCCCTTTGCGATTGCTGATTCCAGCAAGGCCGCAGTTGCTTCGAGCTGTTCATCGCTTTCAGCATCGATTCGCTTGACGATGGCTTCTTCTAGGTCGGATTGACCGTCACCGACCTTCGGCATTGCGTCGCCGTTGGATTCCGTGGAAGCCTCGCTAGGATTGTCGGATTTATCTCCATCGCCATTTTCGGATTCCTTTCCATTTTCGCTCGGAATTTGTGTGCTTGCCTGGTCGGGTGACTCAGCCACTTGCTGAGCAATCAACGGCACCGAAAATGCAAAAAAGGCGAAATAAACAGCCAGGGCGCTGCGTTGGAAGGATCGTGAACGGTCGAGTGCGGGCATGAGAGTTCCGTCATGAAGGTGAAGCGTGTCTTTCACATTATGACGGGATGGTCGCGCTGGGCGTAGGCCGATAGCGACGACTTTCAGCCGTTTCGCAGAATTTTTGAGCTGCCTAGACCGTCATTTCTTCTTCCTGCCGGGCAGGTTCTTGCTCGCTGCGAAGCATTTCGTTTTCTGATTTCAACCGTTCAAGTTGGCCTAGCACGTGATTAAAGTCCCCAGCGACTTCCTGCCAAAAGTCGCCCGTGCGAAATTTTACCGGGCTGGCGGGCTGGTCATTTGCCAAGTTTGCAAGCTCCGAACGAAGCCGATACATCGGGCCGGCAAATCGATTGCTTAATTTCAACGTGTCACGCAGAAAAACTGGCAACAACATCAACATGACGGCCAAGATCGGTAGCTGATTGACCAAGCTATCGTGAAGGGCGACGCCGAATGACTCGGTTCCAGCCGCCAAAAGAAACTGAACCATCATCCCAATCGTAAGCAGACAAAACAGAAACGCGATCCAATGCAAGCCGACTCGGCCAGCAACCGACCATTGGACTTTGGGATCAACGAGAAGTCGTGAGCGCTGACGCATAAGAGTGCTTTGAAGACGGTGCGATGGCAGAATGCTGGATGGATTAAGAAGCCTTCGATTGCGATCGATACGCAGCATCAATTTTCTATTGGCTTCTATCAAGAACGTAGCTTGCGATGTTTGCCAGTTTCACGACATGAGCCTAAATGGTGTAACCATTTTGACCAATTCCGCCTTGGCTGATCGTCAAAGTCATCGCCATCCGTACCACCGTTTCATGGTGTAAGGAATCCCAGTGGTGCTGCTGTACTTGAGGAGTGCCACAGACACCAATTGTGCCGATCGAATCGGTTAGTGGTCCTTAGGTACAAGGCACCGTGTCTCTTTTAAGCACTCTTTTAGGCTCTTAACGCAAACGGCCATGGGAAACATGAAAGATTGTTGGAAATCAAAATCAATGGCTTTGTTTGCCGTGATGCTGTCGACTTGGACCAGCGGATCGGTTGCCCATGCGATTTATCCAACACGAAAGGACCATTCGCCAGCGTCTGAAAACCCGCTCGTTCGAGTCGCCAAGCAACCGCTCGATCGCGCCGGACGATTTTTTGGTGTCGGCTGGGGTGACGGATACCATGCACGCCACGGATCCGGGCTGCGACCTGGAGCGGATCTGCCGCCCAAGAGTTCGCACGCGACACGGCGTCGGTACAGCTGGTTCGGAAAAACCTACTACGATCGATTCGACAACCACCAAGGAATGCATCAAAGCGATGATCTGGGTGATTGCCAGTCGTGTAACCAAGATGTTTACGAACAGGATTTTGATGAATACCAATTGAATGATCAGGTCTACTTTGATCAGCCAAGTCAATCGGGGCCAACGTCCCTTGGCGGTGGATTCGACGGTGGATTCGACGATGGGTTCGACGATGGGTTCGACGACGATTCGATAAGCCTTTCGCCGTCGATCTTGGAGGATTCTCTTGAAGCGTTTGATGAAATCGAAGCACCCGATGGAACCTTCGATCGGATGTCTAAGAACATTCAAGAGGGTGGCCCAGCGGAAACCACGGCGGCTCGCCCCACGCGATTACCCACCACGGGTCAGACCTGCCGCGTTGCCCAAGAGTCTTCGGCCCCTGCAAAGCGTCCCAGCCGAGTTCTGTCGCGGACCGACGATGCGCCAGTTCTTTCGCGAATTGCTGAAGTTCCAGATTGGGTGCTTGAACAAGAAAGTTCGGTTCAGCAAAACCCGTTTTTTCGGTAGTCGATCACCCGACCGTTGGTCATCGATTGAGAAATGTCGGGCGTTGAACGCTTGCGCTGGAAATG
Source organism: uncultured Rhodopirellula sp. (assembly GCA_964449225.1). GTDB lineage: Bacteria > Planctomycetota > Planctomycetia > Pirellulales > Pirellulaceae > Rubripirellula. Next base: position 8,800 of record CAYVAN010000051.1, on the reverse strand, counting down.
ATGCTTGAGCAGCATTTTGCCCGGTTCGGCATACGACGTCTTCGCGCCGATACAGGCCTGGACAATACTTCGCTTTCTTGGAGGAATCCTCCCCGAACTATCACCACACTCAAGGCCAGAATTTATAGCCATGCAACGATCTTTAGTACTGCTGAAACCCGACTGTGTCCAACGCGGGTTAATGGGAAAAATCATTTCTCGGTTCGAGGAAAAGGGCCTCGCAATCATCGCGATGAAGATGATCCAGGTCACCCCCGAACTATCCAAGCAGCATTATGCCGAGCACGTTGAAAAACCGTTTTACGGTTCGCTGGAATCGTTCATTACTTCGGCACCCGTCGTTGCGATCGCCGTCGAAGGACTCGAAGTGATCACCGTGATTCGGGAAATGCTGGGTGCTACCAACGGATTGAAGGCTTCCCCAGGCACGATTCGTGGCGATTACAGCAGCAGCCGGCAAATGAATCTGGTTCACGCCAGTGATTCAGAAGAATCGGCCAAGCGTGAACTGGAACTGTACTTCAGCAAAGAAGAGCTTTGCGAGTTCGAATCGGTCGCTAAGGAGTTTCTGCGAGCAGCAGACGAGTAAGCGTTCGCTTTAGCGATGAGTGACGAATGAATTGGCGAATCGCAGGCGGTTGAGAATTTTCGCGTAAAACCAAAAACCTATCTGCGGCTCGCTTTCTCTTCTGCTCGAGCGGCTTTCAGTGCTGCTGCTTCACGCGGCAGCTTGAATTCTGGGCCGGACGGGAAGTACTGCACATCGTCTTGCAAATAATACGGGCTCGGTAACGTTTGACCGTTCAGCGATACCTGGCAACCCGTCGATGCAATCACGCAGAAACCGGCGGCCAGGGCCAGCACGACGCTCGTTGTCTTTCGAGATGTGTTTCCTTGGATGGTCATCGATTTGCCTTTTACTGTCCAAGCTCGGTTGGGGAGGTGCCTGCGGTTCGCGGGCCCGAAGTCAGCGGAGTCTCATTCGCTACGTCAGCACTGACCGCTGTCATTCGTCACAAAGCCTATCGACCGGATAATCGTTTTATCTTTACACCAAATCTGAAAAACCAGTTCGTGTGGTGAAAGAACGTGTTTCACAAACACGTAAGACCGCTGACATCCCCAGCGTGAATCTGCCGCACGCCTCCAGGCCTAAAAGACGGTCAAACCGTGACGCACACCCTTCTGCGGAAGGGGCTGGACATGGCAACTGAATTTTTGTGCGCGTATCTCTCTCCTTACACGCGTGTTCAGTAAGTTACATTAGCGGCGGCATGGGGACGGTCTTTCGTCGCCAGCGGTACTTTTCTTTTCGTGTTACCTAAACGGCTAGGCGGCGACCCGTGCGTATTCCTTCGAAGAAGTGTTCCCGAGTCAAGTCAACGCGTCGAAGTCGGCATCGAGCTTTCCGAGCGTCCAGTCGAGTCGCCCGCTTTGAATCGCTCGAAGCCAGGCTGCCGCTTTCAGCCAGTTCGATTGGTGGTAAGTCCTTTGTCGATGTCGGCCCGTCGGACAATGTCGCCTGGGATCAACCTCGCGTGACGGTACAGTTTTTAACGGGCGACCTTGACCCACTTCGTCCCCCAAGCGGAGCAAACATCGTTGGGCCCAATACCGTCAACAGCTGGCTTTTGGATACGGGTGCAAACACAACGTTGGCGTTCCAAACGGCGGTCGAAGACATGGAGAATTCTGAACCTGCTTATCAAACCGATGGAAAGTTCTTTGAAATCGGTGTCGGCGGTTTCCAAGAATTTGATATCAGCGAATCCTACACCTTTGATTTTGCAGGGACCAAAACAAACCAACGCAACCGATTAACCGATGCAAGAATCATCAGTGATCCAACGCGAGATGTCAGCATTGCCGGACCCTATGGAATCGCGGGAATGCCGTTGATGACCGAGCGAGTCACCACGTTGGACTTCACGCCGTGGTTAGATTTGTACAACGGCGGCTTTTTGATGGAAACCGATTTTCGCACCGATGTCCCCGATCCGGTCGAAGGTGCCTCACGCTACACGGTAAGTGTCGACAACCGACTTTCGTTTGACACGCAAGAAGGACTGGATTTGGCCGGAAATCCATTATCCGATGCACCGATGTGGGCCGACGTGCCGTTCATGACGGGACAATTAAAAAACAATGACTTAGTTTCAACCGGCGATCTGTTATTCGATACCGGGGCACAGGTCAGCATTCTAAGTAGTCGGATGGCGTTCGAGCTGGGACTGGACACCAACCAAGACGGTGAACTTAACGAATTAGATGCCGGTTTCGCCAGAAACGAAGCAATCACAGGTGTCGGTGGACTGACCAACACTCCTGTCTTCCTGATCGATGAAGTCCACATTCCAACCGATCAAGGGCCCGACTTGGTTTGGACCGATTTGCAATGGCTGATCTTGGACATCTACGAAGGCATCGACGGGGTATTCGGCTTTGACAACATGACAAGCGGTTGGATCGAGAACTTTGGGATTCCCGGCAATGCCGGATACTTGCTGCAAGCTCACTTGGACTTTCTGGATTACGAAACGGAAGTCGACGGATTGAAACATGGAAAGGTTCACTTCGATCTAAATCAAGAATTTTTGACTGAAGTAAACCCAGGGAGTTACGGGGCAACCGTGGTTGAATCAGCCGGTAGCACGATCGTTAGCGAAAGTGCCCACGATGATACCTATCAATTGTCTTTGAACACCCAACCAACCGCAGATGTCATTGTCAGTTTTGTTGGAAACAACTCACAAGTCTTTGCGGTGGACGATGCCAATCCAGAGAACCAGTTTGTCACTTTCACAATAGACAACTGGAATGCGCCGCAAACAGTGCGTGTCAGCGGAGGCGATGATTCAAGTCAAGAAAACTTCCGTCGAGCGTTTATCCGCAATCTAAGCAGCAGCGATGATCCCAATTACGACGGTGTTGGAATGCCCCGTGTTTCGGTTGGGGTGATTGATGATGATCTTCCAGGCGTGATGATCATTCCATCAGGCGGTGAAACGGTTGTCAGTGAGGCGGGGGATGTTGACACGTACGAGATCGTATTGACGTATCCACCAACGCTGAACGTGGCAATCGACCTGGAACACGTCGCAGGCCAAATCACCGCAGAGAACCTCGTCGATGGGACAAATTCTTTGATCTTTACGGCGGACAATTGGTTTGTTCCCCAAACGGTAAAGGTCACGGCGGTCGACGATCTTCTAAACGAAGGCGACCATAACGCGTTTGTGTCGCACAAAGTCGTCACGTCAGACACCGAATTTCAAATCAATGCGTTTGCTCTGCAAGAAAAAGTATCCATCGTCGATAACGACAACGACTTGGCGGGGCTGATCATTGCACGCGACGATCTATTGGCAACCGTCGAAGACACTCCTTTGGTTGTGTCTTCCATGGTGATTTTGGGCAATGACGTGACCGAAGGAATTGGGCCCGTTTCGGTCGAAGCGACTCTGGAAACCCAACCCGCCAATGGTGTCGTAACGAATCTGGCACCTGACGGTTCGTTTACCTACACACCCAATGAAGACTTTCATGGCGGTGACGCGTTCCAGTATCGGATTTCTGGTGGTGATGGAACGTGGGATGTCGGGACGGTTCGAATTGAAGTGGGAACCCAAGTCGAACTGGACGGCATTGAAGTAGGCGATCAGGCAAGCAGTCAAATTGACCAGGGCGGTGTTACGTCCGATCAAAGCAGGTCTTTGGTTGATCAGGTTCGCGTCCGCTTGGACGGCCCCGCCAGTTTTGCACGTGACGCGATTGCCGTGGAACGTGTCGAAGGGAATCAAGTGATCTCCGTTCCCGTCGAAATTGTTCAAACGTCGGACCAGGAAGGCCGGACAATCGCCGAGCTTGGATTCGCACCGGGATCATCGCAGTACGTCAATCAATACGGATCGCTTGTCGATGGCGCTTATCGAGTTCGCATTGATGGTCAGAATGTCTACGGCCGCGATTCTGGCAACGCTGAAACAGCGGTGGTCAACAGTGGACCGGTCGGAAGCATCAATTCAAACTCGGAAGAGTTAACCGAATTGTTGGATCTGTTGACCCTGCTAGGCATCGATTCGACAGAATTGGACGGTTTGATTGGTGGCAGCGAAGAACCGGTTTCGGTAAAGAATTTTCGCTCCAACTCGCTCAGCCTAGGAACGGAAGTCGTCGATGACTTCTACGTCAAATTTGGTGATGAGGACTACGATGGCAAGGTTGGTCTCGCTGACTTTGCAATCTTCCGCTCCGCATTTGGAACCACCGACGATGACGCCAGCTTCGCCGACGGCCTGGACTACGATCGGGATGACCGAATTGGCCTTTCCGACTTTGCCGCCTTCCGAAGCGTGTTCGGAACCTAATCATCCGCCGCACAGATTCGCAGACCCAGATTCGCAGACCCAGAACCGCAGATCCGATGCAGCCACGGGGACATCGCAAATCAAGTTGATGGTTGCCGAATGTTAAACCGCGCCGGTCACTGCGACTTTGATGGTGCTTTGGTTTAGTCCAGTCATTCCAAAGATTGGCCCTCCCTATTGCTACCTCCGGTCGGTTCGGAACTTGCCGCTTATCAGGCGCTATCGAATCGACCGATTCCCTCACTACGACACCGTCCGATTGGTTGTTTGCCCAGGCGTTCTATGAGTACCGACACGATTGAACATCATGATGTAACGCTAGGGTCATCAAACCCAACGGAACATCAAGAAATATCTCATCACCGACATTTGTTCGCGGTCGCTTGGATTGCAATTGCTTGGATTGTGGGGTCGCTTGTCTTTGAAGTGAACGCTGGCGGTGCTGAACCGTTTGTCGGTGGTTCCCCGGCTTCGGCACCCTCGTTCTTTCAAGACGTTATCGCCGACGCGGAACCTGCGGCAGTCAAAGTTCAAGAATTCACATTGAAGCAACCCTGCTCGCAAACTCTTTCAGTGGACTGAAAACGCGAACAAAAGTCACGACGCAAAATGAAGTCGCCATTTTCCTCTGCGGTTTTGATAAAACCTTGGTGGAAAGCGGCGAAGACCGGGCGTTGATTCTTCTGACTTACAGAGTCGCACTAAGTCGCAAGCCGTCGTAAGCCAGTTCGACACCCTCGGGCAGCGTTTTCGTCGTTTCCACGTAGCCCAGGTTGTGACCACAGTGCGTTAAAAACGTCTGCTCGGCAGCCACTTGGCGACTCAGTTCAACCGCCTGCTCCACGTTAAAATGAGTCGGATGTGTTTCGTGTCGAAGCGCGCCTATCACCAGGGTCTTCACCCCTCGTAATTTTTCAATCGATGACTCAGGCAATTCGTTGGTGTCGGTGCAGTACGCGAAATCTCCGATCCGAAATCCTAGCACGTCAAAATGCGGGCCATGTTTCAAACGGATGGGGGTGATTTTCGTACCAAGCACTTCAAAATCGGTTTCCGAATCGATCGAGTGAAAAACGAGCTGCGGCGCGGCACCTGGGTGAGTCTGTTTGCGGGTGTAGAACGCGTAGTCAAAAGACTGACGAATTCGTTCTTCGACTTTGGCTTCACAAAACAGCGGCACCGGAGCGCCAAGACGAAAAGGAAAAAGCCGAACATCATCCAAACCAAAAATATGGTCGGCGTGTTCGTGGGTGAACAAGATTGAATGCACCAGTGGTATTTTTTCGCGCAGCAATTGCACTCGTAGATCTGGCGGCGTATCGATCAACAACGTTCCGCCGGGCGATTGGTCCGTTGAGGGCAATTCAACGACGATCGAACATCGGGTTCGGTTGTCACGAGGATCATCGCTCTGGCAG
>CAYVAN010000051.1:0-3005 GCA_964449225.1 uncultured Rhodopirellula sp. | reverse complement strand
GACCTGGCAATCACAGCCGATCACGGGCACGCCGACGCTGGTCCCGGTGCCAAGAAAGATCACTTGGGCAGTCGTCGAATCGGTCGCTGAGGTCATGCTGGTTAAAACTTGGGAATCAGGTCACGAAATAGGTAGCCGACGTTTGTCGCAAACTCGATTCAATAGGCCGATTGAAAGAGGCCGGGGCAACCTCTGCGACACTTTTCTGGCAGTAAGCCGCCAACAAAACAACCCCTTGGCTTGCGGTCCACTGTTCTGCGATACTCTCGATCTTCAAAATACGACCATCCAAGGCAAAACCGCCAGAGAAAAGGTCGATTCGCGGGGGTCAAGCGGTGCCCAATGCGTGAATCAGGCTGCACCGAAGCAAAATTCTCTATCTGTACAATTTAAAGCAAGAAAATAGATCAAATGATTAAAAACTTTTCACCCAAATCATTGGGCATCAACGGCCGCCAAAGTGAACTGATTGAATTGGCCCTGACCTATGGATTCAAGGGCATGGACGTCGACATGCCGGAAATGCTTCGTCGCAATCTGCGAAGCGAAACCGGTGACGCGTCCAAGTACTTAGACGCTGCAAAGAAAGCTTTCGACATCAAGATCGGTGGCTTTGCTTTGGACATCGACTTGGATTCCGATGACGATACTTTCACCAGCCAAGTTGGCACGCTTCACCCGTTGGCCGACTTTGCCAAAGAACAGGGTGCCCAGCGAGCTTACATCAAGTTGCCTGCTGCAACGAATCGGTTGCCCTTCCAAGAATTTTTTGAAGTTCAAACAAAACGTCTCAATCAGATTGCTGAAGTCCTTGGTTCACGCGACATTAAGCTGGGCGTTGGATTTTCTGCTGGGAAGGAATTGGAAGGCGACAAAGAGTTCCCCTTCATCCGAAACGTCGAAGGCTTCCTGTCGTTGGTCAAGGGCCTTGGCAACGGTGCTGGTTTCTACATCGACACCTGGGATTGGGTGGTTGGTGATGGGGCGATGGATCAGTTGAATGAATTGACCGCCGATCAAATCGTCGCAGTTCGTTTGTGTTCAGTGCCCGAAGACGTCGATGTGTCCAAAGCTGAATCATGGCAACGCGTCGTGCCCACCGCCGAAGGTACTTTGGACCATACCAAGTTGATCGCGCACCTCGCATCGATTGGCTTCGACGGTCCTGTCAGTCCCGGTGCGACCGGAATCAGTTACAAGGGTCAAACGCGTGAAAGCATTGTTCAGCTTGGCCAGGAAGCGATCGACGGTATCTTCACCGCCGCTGGCTTAACCGTTTCGCCATTGCCGAAGGACACGATCGAAGAAGACGCTCCCTACGAACCAATCAGTGCAGAATAGTTGCTAAGTCGGTAGCAAACGCTTTCTTGTTAACATTCATAAAACGCCGCTTCGGTTGATTCCGATGTGGCGTTTTTTGTTAGCCCATTAACAGAACTGCTGACGCAGGAATTGCATCGCGGTCTTTGCAATCCTTGGCTGGATGATGCTGGGGTGACCGCCGATTTTGACGGTTTTGTGATGCAATTTTCCTGCGGGATCACAAATGATGATGGTCACGTCGCAGGCCGGGATCGGTTGATCAGCTGTTGGATCCAATGACGGGTAAGCATCCACCAAGACGACCCAATCGGATGCAAATTTTTCCTTGGTCGTTGCCATCGCTGTTTCGATTGAATTTACCTCTAACATCGCCATCAAATCAGATGCCGCTGACATCGACAATCCACCTCGATAGGAAGGCGTGGGGCTGATTGCGGCAAACCAATCCCCCAGGGGCGCGGCTCGACCTAGTTCGATGATCGAAAGCGATTGTCCATCGGTCTTTAAGCGGTGATCGATGGCGTGTTGTTGGTCAAAGCCTTCGCCGTCACCGAGGTAAAATTCAGAGACTCGCTCTAAAATTTCGGCACGAGTTTCCGTAATCTGCGAAATGCAATCTGATTCGGAACTTCCCGTAGCGGTGATGCGAAGCGAAATGGTTGCCTTGCTGACGGTGATTCCCACACGTGGGCTGCGATTGCGATCGATCATTTGGCCCAAGCGTTCTTCCATATCGCTTTCGCCGGTCCCAAAGAACTTCATTACGTCGTGACGAATATGCGAACCACCGGTCGCCCCCGCGTCTGGCATCTCTTTTAGAATCCGCGGGCTGACGGTTTCATCAAACATCTGTTTCATTTCCGCGGGAACGCCCGGTAAGGCAAACACACGACCGCCGGACCTGAATGTTAAATCGACGCCGGGTGCAGTTCCCTGCGGATTCAAGATTTCTTGGCTGCCCTCGGGAAACATTGCCTGCGTATGATTGCGTGAAGGCATTTCCCGGCCACGCGACGCAAACATTGATTCAATGTGCCGCAGTGCTGAATCGAATTGCACCAACGGTCGGTCGATGGCAGCAGCCAACGCTTCACGCGTTAAATCATCCCTCGTCGGCCCCAGACCACCCGTCGAAACGATCACATCGGCACGCGATGCGGCAATTCGGAACACATCGATATTGTCCGATAACGTGTCACCGACGGTGCTGTGGAATTTGACTTGCAAACCAAGTTCACCCAATCGCCGACTTAGCCACTGGGCATTGGTATCCAATCGGGCCCCGCTGGTCATTTCATCGCCGATCGAAACAACTTCGGCGGTCAAACACGCGGGGACTGGATCACTCATATTGGGTTGCTTTCAAATTCTTCTTGATGGAGGCTTCGGGCTGAAATTCAGCTCTTGGTTTTTTGCGATTTATATCAGCGGACCGCTTGGGTTTTTCGTCAACAAAAACGACCCGATGTTGATAGTTTCCGTGGTGGTCAAATAACAGCTTGATTTCAATCCAATCAGGACATTGACTCGCCGGTGGAACGATCTCGAAGAACCACCAAGCATGCGACCCTTCGGACTGGCGGCCAATCCAATGATAAGCGGCCTGATCGTCTTGGCCCGGCTTGGGAAACGGCGAGACTCGAAAACGACGACTGAGGTATTTCAAGCGACCAGCGTCACTC
>CAYVAN010000050.1:0-24584 GCA_964449225.1 uncultured Rhodopirellula sp. | reverse complement strand
TCTGTTACGAATCCCGCCAGTGTTCATTCAATCACGGATTCTGACCCGTGTCCGGTTCGGCTGCGGAACGCGATGTCTAAGCCAGGGCAGGTTGGTCGGTGTAGAGTTCAAGAAGTTGGCCTTGAATTTTGACGGCGCGAAGTAACAGCCAGAGTTGATCCGGGCTAAATTCAATGGGTCCATCGCCGCACAACTGGTCTAATTCATCAGCAACTGCTGCGTGCTGATCTGACGCGGCTTCTAGCCGAAAGCTTGCGTTCTTCCACGCGTTTATCAGCTCTGTTTCGCTGGACAACGAATCGGTGTCGTTGGTTTGCGTTAGGATCATGAGAGACAATCTCGCAATATCAACCGGAGAAAGCTCCGGCGCAAGCGTTTGCAGTCGATTTGCGAGTTCCTGACAAGTCATGAATAGATGCTTTCGGTTGCCTGTATGGTCACTTTCAATTGGATCACTAAATCATCATCAACCATTGAAAGTGGGCGATCTGTTGAACCGTAGGTCATCAAATCTGCCGTGGCAAAGGAAGAGTGCAACTTTCCTGGCGCCTTATTCAATGCTGCCCGAAGCAGACGGATCTACCTGTAAGCTTGCCAGATAAGCGACTAAATCACGTAATTGCCGAGCGGTCATGCTTTTAACTAAGTCTGCGGGCATTGACGAAATACCCGTTTTTCGAGCGATCACATCCTCAGTCGGGATTTTGACAACGCTCCCGTCGCTACGCAGCAGGCGAATTTCATCATCATTTTCTGATTCCACCACACCGGAAAACACTTCGCCGGAATCATTTGCAATGACGGCGGTCTCATAGCCTTTTGCAATACTTGCGTTGGGAATCGCGATCGATTCGAGCAAATACCGACGATCCTTCTGTTTTCCAATAACCGTTAAAACTGGTCCAACCTGACCGCCGATCCGGTCGACTTGATGGCATCGCACGCAGGACAGTTCTGTTTTTTCAAAAAACAAACTCCTACCTTTTTGGGCATCGCCTCCTTCAAGTGAAAGCAACCAGGGGCCTAATGAATCAGTTTCGGCCTGTGCTGTTTGGTGTTGCGTGAGTGCATTTTGTAGTTTGGGCGTAAGCCTTCCGGTTGCGGCCTCAACGACGTTCAGGTGGACGCCCGATGGTAGAGAACCGTTAATGTATGCCTGGACCCCTTCACTGATTCTTGCTGCTGCTTCGGCCGATGAATGGTTGGCAAGGATATCCCAAGCCAAGCCCTGGACTTTTGCATCGCGACTGCGGCTGGCCTTGATGAATCGGTCCAACGAACCCTGTTGGTCAAGTTCAGCTAGAACTTTCAGTGAAGCCAGAACAAATTCGTTGGTCGGTAAAAGCTTTGTTTTTCGAGCAATTGAAACCGCGGCTTTGGGATCCAACTTGGCAAGTCCATGAAGTGCCGTGGCCCTTGCTTGCGAACTGCTGTCTTGTTTCGCTACGCGATCGACCAAGAAGGGCACGATCTTTTGGATTCCCAGCGTGGATGCGACGTCAATGGCCTTCGCACGAATTTCATCTTGCGAGGCCATCAATGCATCGATCTGCGGTTCGATGGCATTTGCAGCGACGGCGACCGGTCGCGACTTCAGCGGTCGATAAGCATTCAAAACACGGTCGCGAGGGTCTGGATCACTCCAGGTTGCCAAGGCATCTAACGCGTCAAGGCGCAACTCAATTTTTGCAGACGGACGTCCAGCAAAGTTAGCTAAACGCGTTGCTGATTCCGGTGTGCCGATGCGATACAACGTATTGATTACTCGCTTGGCCACCTGGGCGGATTTCATCGGGGTTTCAATCAGGTTGGCCAACGGCTTTTCGGCAACACGCACCGGAATGTCATGGATCGCACCCGCGGCCTCTTCAACAACTAATGAACTAGAATCGTTTAAGAAATTGGCCAGCTTCCCGCTCTTGATCCGCCGCAACGCTACCACGGCGGTTCGACGCACTGATACTGACGGATGCTTTGAAAGTTCTGCGATCTTGTCATCTGGAATCGCATTTGCCAGGTACATCACCCCCGCATGTCGAAGCGCGGGGTCGGAGTTATCGCGTTTTTCAAGTAAGGCGACTGTGTCCAAAAACGCGCCCGGATCTTTTAGCTTTCCAAGCGACATGATCGCGTGATATTTGACTCGGTCCGATTCGCTGCTAACGAGTGTTCGCAGAACGCTAATGGATTCTTTATCACCATGATCGCCCATCGCCGCGGCGACGGCCGCAACGACGACTGAATCATTTCCAGTCAAAAGCGGGCGTAGCAGGCTTAGGATTTTAGATCGATTCCGTGCGTCCTGACTGTCTCGGACGACATGACTGGCTCCCCAGACCCCATGCAAACGAGCCAAAGTTGACGCATCCGAATTGCTTGCGGTAACGAGCAGGGTTTCATGTTCCCCACGCTTACTCAGCTCCCACTGCGCTTCCAGGCGGACGCGACGATCATCATGCGATAAGTACTCAGACAGTTGTGTTGTTTTGAGCTCCGTCCAATCACTGGCGAGCAAACGCGAGACTTCCTTGACCATTGGTCGATCTATTTCATCAGGATCGGTGACTCGGTATAGACGACCTTTCCCTAATCCATTCCAACCATTGACCCAGTCGCTTAAGTAGATTGCTCCGTCTGGCCCGAACGCAATGTCAGTCGGTAGGACGTTCCAAATGAGCTGAGAAGCTCGGTCGTCATTGTCGATTTGATCCGAATTTTCCGTGTTACTTTTTTCGTTCGTTTCGCTTTCGGATACTCCGGCAACGAATCGGTGAAAGGCGCCTTGGGGTTCTAATTTGAATGATCGAATTCCGCTGTTGCTTGGCCCGCCGCGAAAATCGCAAATTAAAAACGTGTCGCGGAGCTGTTCGCCAAAACCGGTGCCCGGGTAAAAAGCAAACCCGCTCGGACCATCCGTAAAGTTAGTGATCGGAGGAACGATAAAAGCAGGTTGTTCATCGTGGATTGGTTCCCAGAGTTTTTCTCGATTGAAAGGTCCACGATCGGGAAGATATTGATAGTGCATTCTCCAACCCGAATCAGCTCCTTCTAGCACCTGGATCACGCGTGCTTTGTCACCGCTGTCGCTATTGTTATCAACCGAAAAGATGTCGCCGTAGTCGTTGAAAGCAAGCTCCTGTGGATTTCTCATCCCGGTGGCAATGACCTGCAAATCGGATCCATCAAGCTCGCACCGAAAAACGGCTCCCGATTCAACATTTGAGATCACTTTGCCGTCGTCAGTCGTAATGTTGTATCCGCGATCCCCGATGGTGAAATACAATCGCCCGTCCGGACCGACGATCAGTCCGTGCAAATCGTGCCCGCGAAACGCAACCTTGACACCGTATCCGTCGGAAAGCACCGTTCGTTTGTCGGCGACACCATCGGAATCGGTATCGTTAAGTTTCCAAAGCTTGGGGATGTTGGTGTAATAAATGTCTTCACCGCGTGAGAGCACCCCCGCGCCGGTGCCCTCTTCGATCCGATTGAAGCCACTCGCAAAAACGGAGCTTCGATCGGCCTTGTGATCGCCGTCCGTGTCTTGGATTAGACGCAGTCGATCATCATGCTGAGCGTAGGTGAGGGCGGCTTCACCGAGCAATCGCTTGTGATAATCGATACGGTCTTGCACCGTTTCCGCTGCCAAGTCCGCGAGCAACCATTTCTCATCATGAGCCCGATTATCGGTCACTCCCTTAGACTGGCGAAATGATTCGCAAACGAAAATGCGGCCATGATGGTCGATGTCAAAGGCGACAATGTTGGCAACATCGGGCTCTGCGGCAAAGAGTCCAATTTCCCACCCCTTCTTGATGCTGATTGCCGCCATTGCCTCGGATGGTTCTTCAGATGCTGGGGCAATTGAAGGCGGCAAGGGTTCGGGTTGTGCAAATTCAGTCGCTACTACTGAAGGCAATGTAAACGCAAACGACCCAGCGAAGGCCAAGATGGTGCGCACGGCTGTCAAAGTTGAGTAAAGTCTTGCATGGGAACGTATTAGGCAAAGGAAGTGCTGGGTAGCTGGCATGCAGGAGTCCTAATGAAATCCGCTCTGAAAAACGGTTGACCATGCGGCGGTGGTTCTCTTCTAAGATAGTCGCAATCGGTCAATCTTGACAACGAAGCAATCAACTGGAAATTGGAAACGAGACAGAACCGTGCCTGCCAATCACACCCATTCTGATGACACCATTCGGACAGGTTCCCCATTTGCGGCTGGAACGATGGTTCAGGCAGTTGGTGAAGATGTTCAGTCACCCAATGCGAATACCAACGATTCGAATCAAGGCCGATCGATCGCGTCGGAAGCTGCCGGGGAATCTCTCACCGACGGAGTGATGAATTACACAGCCCAAGGGTCGGCAATTGCGTCATTGATGGTGGTCTTTTTCGCCTCAGCAGCGGCTTGGTGGTTCCCCGCCGGTGGTGTCGTGATCGCGGGTTTAGGATGCGGCTTAGCCGTTGGCGGGTTGTTTTCCGATTACCGATTGCCATCTGCCGGTTTGCTGCTGATTCACCTGGGACTGTTCTTTTTCAGCTACTCGATGGCGTTGTAGTCGGCTTTCTAGTCAAACGTCCTTGTTCGTAGAATCAATTTGCCTTGATTGGCAGACATCGTTAGTCGTTTTGATTCCTGGTCAAAGCAGATAGGGCGGTCGATGCCCACGTGGTTTTGCAATGAAATCAGCTTAGGTTTCAGCAGCGTCACGCTCTGCCAGTTCATGGTTTAGGATTTCTAGCAGAGTTTGCAGGAAAACGACGACCATCGGTCCCACCACAATGCCGACTGGCCCAAAGACTGCCAAGCCGCCAAGCACACTGAGCAGTGCGAAGAGTGGGTGCAGCGTTGTGCGTCCTTGCAAAACCATTGGTTTGATGAAGTTATCCACAGTTGAAATGATCGCGGCACCGTAAATTGCCAAAGCAATTGCGACGTACCATCGTTGATCGACTGCGCCCAAATAGATCGCACAGGGCAGCCACACCGATGCTGCGCCTAAGAATGGAACCAACGCCATTAAGCTGGTGATCAAAAACAGTAAAATCAGCGAATCAAATCCGCAAAGCCAGAAAGCGACCGTTGCTAACATTCCTTGTGCCAACGCACTAACGAAGCTTGCCAACACAACCGCACGACTGGTTCGTTCAAATTCGATCAGCAACCGTTCTTCGTAGGCATCATCCAACGGGCTAAGCCGCATTAAGGTGTGGATCATTGACGAACCGTCGATCAAAAAGAAGTAAACCGCAACCACCAAGACAACCAATCCGACTAAAAATTTACCTAAGTAGTTTCCAGTAGCGCTGGTCAGGCTTACGAACCGAGGTTGCAGAAATTCGCGTCCCTTACGAAGTAGGTCACGAAAGTCTTCGGCGCTAGGGTTAGCCAGCAAGCAAACCTGACTGCGAAAAGTCCCGCCAAGTTTGGACCGCATCCACGTGCGTATCGATGCGGACGCGTTCACTGATTTCTGATCGAACAATTCATCAGTGTTCACTTGAGTGATCAGATCGACATCTTTTTGATCTAAATGAGCTTGAACGGTCTCAGCGTAATCAAGCAAGTTTTGTTGGGCGTTGGCGGCATCGGGATCCGCAGCAGGTGGACCATTCACTTCCGCATGCAAGTACGCGATTAACTCCTTTGCCTCCTCGATCTTGGTCAGAATCGTTTGCGCATCGTCGTCAGTCGTGACGCCTGTTTCTGGATCTCTGGTTTCATCAAGCGAATCGGTTAACGCATCGAGTCTTCGGAATTGTTGTGGATGTTCCAGCGAGATCCCCAACTGTGCTCGCGCCCGGTCAAACGCTCCTGTGAAATCATCAAAGTCGACGTAGGTGACGATTGAGGTGAACTGACTTGTTGCAACCGAAATAACAGAAATCACGGGCAATAAAACCATCAGCAGCACCAAGGATGTGGTGGCGGTCGCGGCAAACCTGGGACGACGTCCGCTCTTTTCATAAAACCATTGATGAACTGGGCGAAAAATGACCACCAATAACGCTGCCAAAAACAAGGGCACGAAAAATCCTGCCATCAATTTCAAAAACAATACACCAACGATCAAAATGCCAAGGATTAGCATGACAACCGAAAGAATCCGAGAAAGCGGTGGTAACGCAGCCATGCTGGGTTGCGACCCCTGGGCAAGTAAATTGCCAACAGGCTGATCATCGGACGAATTTGAACTGGACGAATTCGTACCGGGCGTGCCTGCACCGTTCGCGTTCGCGGCGGTCTTGTGTTTCTTGTTTCGTTTGCTCATGAAAGACATTGTGATCAATGGTGATGCCAATCAACAACCACTGATGCCCAAGACAACCCTATCGTCAGAGAAATTGTCATAAAATTCACTTGGATTTTGGATTGATTCTTTAGATTGGCTAAAACGCAGTTCGTGGAAATCCGCTAAACTCGACGCTCTTGAATTCGCCAAAGGTGAACGCGCATGACGGACTTCAATCAGGGCAACAAACAGAACATCCAAGGTGATGGCGATCACGCTCGTCAATTGCTGGAACTTGAATTGCATAAAATCCGTAGCCAAGCTTCCGCAGCACGCTTGGATGCGAAGGCTGCGGAGATTGAAATCGTCATCGAGCGACTAAAAGATGCTCGGTCATCTGATGAAGTGGCAACCCACGAACTCGAAGGTCAGCGTTTGCGAGTGGATGCTCAGCAGTCCAATCCAATGATGAACCAGACTGGCTTGAACGAGTCGCCATCAAACAACGGGTCGCCATCAAACAACGAGTCCCCATCAAACCTTGTGTTCGATCAAAATCGTGCTTTATCAGGCGAGGTTGATGGTACAAGTTCAAGGCTGCATCATCGATTCACAAGCTGGAAGGAGTTGCGTTCTGCGCAGATCGCTGCCGATGGAGTTCGAGATGTCGTCGCTGACCAGGATCACGCTCCCAGATCTGCCAGTGATGCAATTCTGCGTTTTGATGCACCGCACAAGTGCGCATCCAGCCATCATCTACCGATTGACCACAGGGAAGCAGTCGACCACAGGGAAACAGAGAGCGAATTCAAAAAATGCAATGACAGTGAACTCATTGACAACAATGTCATTGATGAGGTTTTCGCGTTAAGTCCTGCCGATGTTCCACAGGTTGATTCGGACGGTCTGAGTTCATCGTTTCCATTGGTGACCGAAGACGAACCGAAGCCCTCGCTTGATCGCGATGCGATTGTATTTTCTGGTCAGATCAACGAGACCTTGGGCTCTGATCAAACGCCACCAACAAAGCGACGCGGAAAGTCTGCTGCGATGCTGGTCAGCGGCGTCGTTCACGTTGCCGCAACGCTCTTGATGGGTGGGGTTGCTCTACAGATCCAAGAACCCAAGGATCAGGTGGTCCTCAACGCTTCTGCGCCCGCTGGCGAAGAAGCAGCAATGGAGAGTTTTTCGATCAAGACTTTGGACGAGCCTACGCCTGAAGCGGAGATCACCGAACCGACGCCCGCAGAACCAGAGTTTGATGTCAGCCCCATCGGCGAGTTTAAGGCCGCTGATTTTTCCACCGACGTTATCGCCAAGCCCATTTCATCAATCGCATCTGTCATGACTAGCCAGAGCGAACCCACCAATGCGGCAATGATGCTGAAACCAGACTCCATTTCCAAAATGAAGTTTTGCGGTGTCGAAGGTGGTGGAAGCCACTTTGTTTATCTCGTTGATAGCAGTGGCAGCATGGGTGATGCCTTTGAATCAGCTCGCCGCGCCCTGTTTCAGTCGATCGATCTCCTTACGCCCGACCAACGGTTCTACGTCGTCTTCTTTGATTCGAAGCCTGATTTCATGCGGATCAGCAATCCCGATGTCGACGAGCCACGCAGTGTCTACGCAACTGATAAGAACAAGTCAGCGCTGCGTCGGTGGGCAATGCGAATCACTATGGATCGAGGGAAAGCACCTTATGATCCGCTGAAATTTGCACTTGGACTAAGAGCTGATGTTATCTTCCTTCTCTCTGACGGCGAGTTCCCAGAAGGGATCCCAAAACTGTTGCAGGAAGAAAACCGTGTCGACAATCTATTCGGCGATACCAAACCGATTAGCATCGTGCACACGATCGGCTATTTCAGCAAAGAAGGTGAAAGCATCATGACTCGCATCGCTAAGCAGAATCACGGCCAATACCGCCATGTGCCAAAGCCGTAACAGCGACGGTACCCGAAAGAATTCGATCAACCGTCTCTAAATCTAGTTCGAACAAATAGGCATTGCATTGAAAACGAGCACAGCCAATCTTTTCTTGTCATTGGCAGCCTTTGCCGCCAGCAACCTGCCCTGCTCGATGTCCGTCGTGCAGTTTTTTACGCGCGGTATCTCAGGTGCATTTCTCAGTTATTTTTTGTCGGAATGCTGTTTGAATAGGCATGGCCAACACAACTTGATATTTGGAACGCAATGCCAAAATTGTTTACGCGGGTTTGATTTCCGGAGCAATCGCATTCACCTTGCAGGCA
Source organism: uncultured Rhodopirellula sp. (assembly GCA_964449225.1). Taxonomy (GTDB): domain Bacteria; phylum Planctomycetota; class Planctomycetia; order Pirellulales; family Pirellulaceae; genus Rubripirellula. Next base: position 16,099 of record CAYVAN010000050.1, on the reverse strand, counting down.
GTTGCACAGCGATACACATCCGCATCCGTTGCAGCGATCTTGATGTCGTCCGAAAGCCTGTTTGCTGCCATTTTGTGAGCTGTCATTTTGAATGAAAGGCCTAACGTGTCAGGTTATGCTGGATGCGGCTTGATTTTTGCATCGATCGTGACGACCGAGATACTGTGGATCCGAACGAAAGCTGAAACGCGGTCCAACAGCAGAAATGCATTAAGCAACGATTTCCTAAGTCTTCGCAACTGTTGAATTACACCGCAGGCATCAACTGTAAAGGTCCGTTGAGTGGATTCAAAAACAGATGGTTCGGGGAATTATTCATTAAGGTAGAACAACTCTTGCATTTTCTTGGTAAGAACTTTTCGGTCCGTAACGTCTGTTGTGCGTGCGGCGCTCCTTTTTCCAACTCAGTGATTTTACGATAATGACAGAATCGAACATCGAACAAGACAAAATTACCAAATCATTTCCGGTGGCAAAGGTACTGGTTTTTGCCTGTTTCGTGGTTGCTGGCGTGATGGGATATTACTTGTTTGGAGATTCGTTGACTCTGGATAATCTGGCGGATCAGGAAACAACGCTGCGAGATTATCGTGCGAACCATCCGGTGTTGGTTTATGGGATCGCGTTCGCCATCTACGTTGCTGTTACGGGCTTATCACTGCCGGGCGCTGCGGTGTTGACTCTTGCGTTTGGCTGGTATTTCGGTGTCGTTCGCGGTTTAGTGTTAGTCAGCTTTGCATCAACTTTGGGTGCAACGATTGCATTCTTGCTGAGTCGCTATCTGCTACGTGACACGATTCAAGCCAAGTTTGGTGACAAACTGAAATCGTTTAATGAAAACCTTCAGCGTGAGGGCGCGTTCTATCTGTTCACCCTGCGGTTGATTCCTGCGGTTCCCTTCTTTGTGATCAACGTTGTCATGGGGCTGACACCGATGAAGACACGAACATTCTGGTGGGTCAGCCAACTTGGGATGTTGGCCGGTACCGCTGTGTTTGTCTACGCAGGTTCAACTTTCCCAACGTTAGCTGCGCTCGCTGAAGAAGGAGCCAGCGGCATCATCACGCCTCAGCTTCTTGCCGCCTTTGTTGTTTTAGGATTGTTCCCGTTGGTGGCAAAGAAAGTCATTCAATGGGTCAAGCCTTAGACGCTCACGAGATTTCTTCGTTGCATCCCATGCAAGCATATTCATTACAATCGCAGGCTCGCTGACAGCGTGTTCCGACCCCGTAATCCAGGCCATCAAGATGAGCGTGAACATAGATAATATAGAGTGCAAAGATGTGTCGTGTTTTATGGCGGGGTTAGTCAAACGCAACCCTGGCGAGGAGGTCTTTCATCAAGCGGTTTATGAAGTCGCCGAAACCTTAATTCCTTACATACGCGATCACCATCCACGATACCAACAGGCTCAAATTTTGGAGCGGATGACGGAACCGGATCGAGTGGTCATTTTCCGTGTTTCATGGGAGGACGACGCGGGCAACATCCGCGCAAATCGCGCCTGGCGGGTTCAGTTCAATAATTCGATCGGTCCGTATAAAGGTGGAATGCGTTTCCATCCTTCGGTGACTCTAGGTGTATTGAAGTTCTTGGGTTTCGAGCAAACGCTTAAAAACAGTCTGACCGGATTGCCGATGGGCGGGGCCAAGGGAGGTGCGAATTTCAATCCCAAGGGCAAGTCAGATCGCGAGGTGATGCGGTTTTGCCAATCATTGATGATTGAACTGCATCGTCACATCGGGGAGGACACTGATGTACCTGCCGGTGACATTGGGGTTGGTGGACGCGAAATCAGCTATCTGTTTGGACAATACAAGCGGTTGGCGAATCGGTTTGTTGGCACGCTGACCGGCAAAGGATTGTCGTTTGGTGGCAGTTTGGTTCGGACCGAAGCGACCGGTTACGGTTGCGTGTATTTCTGCGAGAACATGTTTAACCATGTCGGCGACTCGATCGCCGGTAAGTCGGTCGCCATTTCCGGCAGTGGCAACGTCGCCATCTATGCAGCTCAAAAAGCCCACGAACTGGGTGCGAAAGTGGTTACGTTGTCGGACTCCTCTGGCTTCGTCCATGATCCTGAAGGGATCGATGCCGATAAATTAGAATTTGTCAGGGAGCTAAAAGAGGTCCGACGTGGCCGAATCGGTGAATACGCTGATCAATATGGTTCGGCGACCTTTCACAAGGGTAGGCCGTGGCATGTCCCCGTGGATGTCGCTTTGCCCTGTGCAACTCAAAATGAAATTAGCGAATCGGAAGCCAAGGCGTTGTTGGCTGGCGGAGTCAAAGCGGTCAGCGAAGGTGCCAACATGCCGACGGTTTTAGAGGGAGCTCATGCATTTACCCACGCCAAAATCCTCTACGGTCCTGCAAAAGCAGCAAACGCGGGAGGCGTCGCCGTTTCGGGATTGGAACAAAGTCAAAATGCGTTGCGATTGTCTTGGTCCCGCGAAGAAGTTGACCAGCGGTTGCAAACGATCATGAAGGACATTCACGCAAAGTGTGTTTCACACGGCTCGGTCGATGATTCGCACGTTGATTACGTGGCTGGAGCGAATATCGCCGGGTTCGAGAAAGTTGCCGAGGCGATGTTGGCCTACGGAATCGTTTGAAAAACGTCAGTCTTCATCATCATGTTTTTGCCCTTGGTTTGAGGTTTCTTGGTTTGTTACACCCAGCATGATTCGATTCGATGCTGCGCAATGACGGCGTAGCCGCTCGTAATCGCGGACGAGTTTCCCATTCATGTTGGTGCCTACTTTGATTCCTCATAAACCTGCTATTGATAGACTCGTGGTCTTGCTTGGCGTTGCCGCAATCATTGGCCCGCTTTCGGGGTGCCATGATGGCCCAATGTACGCTTTGAAGGCAGCCAATCCGTATTACGCGATGGGCGATTGGAAGAGAGATCGAGAGAGAGGTGTCACGGATCACCAGCGGCGTGAAGAGCTAATGACTTTGGCCGACAGCATCGAAGCCATGCCCGCCGAGAGGCAACAAGTGTGGACCGAACACCTGACCGCAATCCTAGCGAACGATCAGAACCCAGAAATGCGACGGTTGGCGATTCAGACCGCTGGAAACATGAACGCTGTTCCCACGATCGACTTAATAGAAAAAGGGCTCGACGATGAAAGTTTCAAAGTGCGGATGGAAGCTTGTCGAGCGCTTGCGTCGAAAGCAACCTTGGCATCTGATCAATCCAATGATGCAGCTCGCATGCTAGCCTCAACCGTGGGAACAGAGACCAACGATGATGTACGGCGTGCCGCCATTTCCGCGTTGGCGAACCACAAGAGTCCTATCGCGATTAGCTCTCTGAAGACTGCGCTACGTGATCGCAACCCGGCAACTCAAACCTTAGTAATCAATTCGCTTCGCGGAGTCACCGGTGAAGACCATGGCGAAGATCCGCAAACGTGGATCGCCGCCTTGGATAGCAAGCCCACCGGATCGGTAAAGCCGACCGGGCCATTCGATGAGGCAGCAACAAAAATTGCCGATCGTGCCAACGATCTGTTTCGCTAACTCTCCGAGCAAATTAGCTGATGATTCCCAAACCGAATAGCATCCACCGATTCGCTCATTCAGCATTGACGGTTGGTATCCTCTTTTTCGTGGCGACACCGACTGCGGTGACTGCACAACAGATCAATCGGGTCTGGGTTGATTCATCCGGTTTGCATTCAGTCGATGCATCGCTGGTGCGAGTAACCGAAGACCAACGATTCGTGGTGCTAAGGCGGGCAGATGGCGGCAGCGTGACGATGACCATTGATCAATTGAGTCTTGAAGATCAAGAATTCATCAATGATCACCTTCGGCAATTGATCGGCGGCAATCAGCTGCGGCAGCAACCGCCCTTGCCGCCCGATCACGAGGCACTTCCGATTTTGGAATTGAATACGGTCGTCGATAAAGTTGACAATTCGATCAATTTCAGCGGTCAGCTAACACTGCAATCAGCCACCGTTGCGAGGCCGCTTCGCGGTTTACCGAACCGACTAAAAGCGGATCGTTCGCCTTGGTCAGTCGGCTGCACTGATGCGGTGATTTCAATTGATGAAATAGACTTTGCTGACGAAGTGTCTGAGCCCATTCCGATTGTTGTTACCGATGATTGGGGAACGCGTGAGACTTCGGTTGCTGTGTCGCTAAGCGAGCATACGCTCATTCCAGGTCAGCCATCGCGTCGTCAGTTGATCCGTTTTGATTTTGGCAATCAGGCTACTGTCATTGCGATGCAAAGCAAAGCCCGTGTCCGGTTATTGGACCATCACATCGGCAGCGGTCGATCATTGTTGTTGACAGGTCACGGGACGATGGGTGAAGGCGGTTCGATCTTGCTTGCCAATGGCTGGAACAATGACAATGTGAAAGAAATTTGCAGACAGCCGTTACCTGGATCAGATCCTTCAACAGGCCAATCGCCTCCCAAATTGTTATGGTCAAAGATCATTGACCGTCAACATGTCATCGCTCAGATAAAGTCCAGCATCGTGTTGTGGAATCTTGTTTCGGGCGAGACCGTTTTTCGCATTGATCATGTTGACTCGCGATCGGAACCCGCAATTTCAGAAGGTAGACGATATCTAGCGGTACCGACCACTGGTGCGGTGGATTTGTACGCGATGGAAACCGGAAAAGCACTTGGCCGAATCAAAGTTGAACAACAAATGCCAGGCGTTTCGTTTTCACCCTATGGGAACTCGTTGGCAATTGCGACGTCACGTCGCCTGCGAGTTTGGAATCTTGTCAATGCAGCATTGGATGCTGATATCGAGAGTCGCGAAAGTTTCGGACAAGGGGCTCCGACCTGGATTGATCACGACATGCTGCTAAGCAGCAACGGAATCTTGGTCAGCCAATTTCGTGGGCTGCCGGTCTGGAAATATGATCTTGCTGCGGCCAAAGTAACGCGAATCGGTAAACACGTGGCAATTGTCCGCAAAGAGCCATGGTCACAATTAGCGACGATGCAGTTGCCTCATCGAAGCGCAAAGCAAATTTTGAAACAGTTGGATGCGAATCCTCTGGATGTTGAAGATTCGAAGTGGCGGATTCCTGGACGGAGTACTTGGGACGGCAACGAATGGGTTGATCGCACCTTGCGAGTCACACGTCGTTCCAGCGGTCGCCGCTAGTGATTCATCGATTAAGCGACTTCGTTGTCAGCGTTATAGTTCGTTGACATTGACATCGGTCTCCGGGTTGCGTCTTCGGCCGGGTGAATGAGCAGCTGATTTCTAAGATTCTGATCAATGGCATGACCTGTTGATGCGACGACGTCCGCGCTCGCTGCCGTTTCGTGAGTCTTGCAAAGTCTCGACCTGACGAGTTGCCACGTGATGTGGGGAATCGTTTTGCCAAGCAGTATGAGATCGCGAAAAAATGTGGTGCTGTGAATGTACTCAAGGTCGCACTGAATTTTCTTTCGCACACCTTTGATTGATTCATCATATCCAAGCCTAAGCTGTGCTAAGCCAGTGATTCCCGGTCGAACTTGGCTACGCAAGTTGTAGTGGGGGAACTCTGCTGAAAGTCGCTTAACAAACTCCGGTCGCTCTGGACGTGGTCCAACCAGGTTCATGTCTCCCTTTAACACATTGAAAAACTGCGGCAGTTCATCTAGGTGAGTTTGTCGAAGCCATCGGCCCAGCTTGGTTACGCGCGTGTCACCTTTGCTGCTCCAGACAGCCCCGGTGCAAGCTTCCGCATTGCGGTGCATGGTGCGGAACTTCCAGATGTTGAACCGGTTGCCGTCTTTGCCGACACGAACTTGGCGAAAGAAGATTGGGCGGCCGTCTAAAACTAGCACCGCGATGCCGATAACAATCAGCAAAGGAGTTGCGAATAGCATCAATCCGACCGTACCCAAACGGTCAACCCAAGTCTTTACGCAGAAATACTTAGCAGGTTGTGCGTACGGTTGTTCCGATTGCTGGTCACTAGAGACTGTTTTCGAGAACTCAATGGTAGGCAAAGTCGCAGTGAAGTTGCCCTCTGTAGATCTATCGCCGTTCGGTGAAACTGGTTTAGGAACCGTATCTATCGAGGCAGGGTGAAGGTAGAACTTTGTTGCGTCAACAAATGAAGTCGAAGCCGGTTCTGGATTTACATGTGGGGAGGGCATCATGTTTCCGCACTGTCCGGTTGCGAGTTCGTGTTGTTAAACGACTTAGCTGAATTGTGGGTTTTCTGCTTTAGCTGGGCTCTTTTTACTTCATGTTGCAGGTGGGTGATCTGAAGTTTTAGTTCGCTTTCCGTGGAGTTTCCAAGCGATTGGGGATCTTCGGTTGGGTGGGTGCGTAAGGTTGCCGTCGGTGTTGTTTCATCTGAATTACGATCTGCATTTGCAAGTCTGTGTTTCGCTGGGGTGCCGGTGGTTTTCAGCCCCGATAGGCTCTTGCCACTGTGGTAGATGCAACCGCTTAGAGGGACTCCGGCGTTTTGCGCAGCTTCCTCGCAGGTTAGCAACTGGTCCCAGCGACTTTTGTTAACAAATGTTGAGAACACACTGTGATCAACTTCGGCAGCCAATAAGACGCTTTCGGCCGAACCCATCAACGAAGGGCCATTGACCACGATCACGTCATATCGGTCACGCATTACTCGAAGCACACCACGAAGCGATCGCGGGTCTACCCACCACCGATGTTCATCCGTTGGACCAATTGGCAGAAAATCGATTGACTGATTGTCTGTTGCGATCAGAATCCTCGAAACGGCTTCGCAAGCGGGGGATTCACCGCATCGGGGCATCTGCCGAATTCCAATTGACGAATTGGCGCCTAGTGATTGGCTTAACTGTCCGCGATCAGTGTCGCAATCAATTAGCAGAACCGTTCTTTGGTAGCCTGCTAGTAGCACCGCGATTTCCTGGGAAATCAGATGCCTTGGCTCGCTTGCGATGCAACTTGTCACCATCAACGTGGTCGTCCTGGTGGAATGCAGATCGCGCAAGATTAGTCGCGTTGCGGCCTCACGGACACCACAGCTTGGTTGGGCGGTGCCCAAGCCTAACAGGCGGCTCGTTCTTTGCTTCCAACCATTCCGGCTGTAAGTATTGTTTGATGACGAGGTGACGGCTCCAAAAAGTGGATAAGCTGAAACGGATTGGACATCCGCAGGACATCGAACACGGCAATCACGCCATTCTAGATGGCCCACACAAAGGATGACTAACAACCATCCACCTAGACCGGCGATTGCAACGCCTCGGTACTGGGCTGCGCGGTTAGCTTTCCCAGGCAATGATGCTAGAGATATGAGCGTTACCCGCGGCTGCGAATGCACTTCGATACGGTGCTCTTGGAGGGCTTTCCATAGACTGTCTGCCAACCCGCTAAGGCGACGGATTTCATGACGTGACATGTCCAACGGAACGGCAGTCTTTGCTGCGACGTTTGTAACAGCGGGATCGTATGCGTTGAGCTGTTGTCGCAAGAATTTGATCTCAGTTTGATTGAGTTCAATCTCTTGTTTCAGGTTTGCGACCTTAGAGTTCTTTTCAAACTTTGTCTCTTGAAGAATTTTCTGAGAGAGCTCTGATCGACGAAGATCGATTAACGCATCAAGTTCGTCGGCATAGTAATTTCGTTCACGGATCAATCGAGCGAGTTGCGGGGAACTTGGGTTGGCAGCGATTTGGTCCATTTGTTGGATCTGAAGCTCAACCTCAGCAACTTTCTTGCGCGCCAGGGCAATCTGGGGCTCCCTTTGTAATCGAAGTTCGATCGAGTTTTCGTCGTTGGAACGGGTGTGTTGGGTCGATCGCATATCATCGAGCCTCGCTCGCAACTGATTGCCCTGTAGTTCCGCCGCATGCAATCGCCGCGAGTGTTCCCGAAACGCTTGGAGTTGCATTTCATCTCGAAGCGTCATGGTTGTTGCGTTGTCGGATCCCACATCAATCGCAGCCTTGTGGAGCTTTCTCCATGCAAGATCCAATTCCCTATCGGCTTGCTTGGCAGCGATTTCCAACTGCTGTTCTCGAACTAAGCGGTCTTGCGCCAAGCGTTTGGTGATTTCCGCTAGATAAGCACGGGTGGTTGCATTGCACAAAGCCTGAGCGACTTCGGGGACTCCATGCTTCACGGTGATACTCATCACCTCGGAACCAGGCTGAATGACGGCTGTTAGCCGTTGTTTTAACCAGTTAACTCGCTCTTCCGCAGGGATTAACTCGACGTAATCGGTCGCCTCCGTGTCGGTGATCGCGGCTCGCAGAACTTGTGGCGAACGCGCTAGCTTGCTCTGCGTGCGAAAAAACGCAGTATCTTCGGATAGAGACGTTTGAGCGGCGAAGATGACTGATTGTTTTTCACGCACTCGAATCAATCCATCGGCCTGGTAAACCGGTGGGATTAAAACCCAAGCTGCGATGGCAAGCGCCGTAGCAGCGGCAACGCTAAAAACAGAGGTCAACAACAAATGTCGACTGCACGCCACAAAGAGATCGTTCAAATCCGGTAGGCCGCGTTTGCGGGCTAGGATTTTTTGACGGTCGTGTGGGGCAGAAGGTGGCATTAAAGCTCAGGATGGCTTGGTCGATAGACATAGAATCTCCGACCACGGCCTCGCGAACATGTGGGGTACGCAAGATCGCTTAGTGGTGGGGACACTACGCGTTCCCATTACGCTTCGACGCCCCGAAGCCGTTTTGTCGATCTAAATCAATTCAGCTCCTAGAATGTGACGGAACCCTACAATGTGTACTTTGGTTCACAGGAATATTGGATTCGCAACGAACTTATTGCTGTAGTTGCCTCGGGAAAACGTCGCGATACACCAAGAAAAATGATGTGAACAATACTGGAAGAATAAAAAGCAATGGGATGTAGCACATCATCATCAAACTAATCGATACAACCGAAATCAAGATTAGGTAACCCGATAAACCGACTAAGTTCACACGAACCGCTTGAAAACTAAGCTTCATCGCATCGCTGCCGGAGACGTTACGATCTGCGATTAACTGGAAGGCAAATAGAAATGGCAGGAAGACCAGCATATTAGTGACCAGCAGAGCCACAAAGAATGCATACAGCAATGTGAACCATGCAATGGGGTGAACGCCGTTGGCTCCGTTTTGATGTTGATCAATCAAAAACGCCAATGCGATAACAATCACTAGCATCAGTGGAACAATCAAAACGAGGGTGATCGCCATCATCACCAGCGTCGCAATCAATGATTCCTTAAACGAATCAAAACCTTGGAACAGCGTGGTGAAATCCACTGTCTCAGAGCGTTCACGCGCGATAAGGCAACGATAGATGCCGACAAACATAGGGCCCAAAAGGATCCCAAAGGGAACAGCCGATGAAACGAGCAGCCCCACAGAAGTCAAACCAAAGAACAGCCAATACTCGCCTCTGATAAATTCATAGCTCCGCCGCAGTAAATCAAAGGGCCTTACCTTCACCGTGCGAATATCAGAAAAGTGAATTGCGTTTGATGCAGCTCGCTGATCGGGGATTGTTTGGCTCATGAATTTGTCAATCGACAGGGGGCAATGACAGATGTGATACGTGAACACCGACGGTAGCGAATTGTAAGAATCGAGAAACAGATTCTACCAATGATTGGGATGTTGACGTGTTGAACTCTTTCTACCTTTTCGATTGCATGTCGTATGAAAATGAATGATATCGCACGGAACGAGATCGTCGGAATAGGTGTGTCAGTGTCCGACTTAGTTATGGTTGTCGAAGACTTGCCCTGCGAAGATGAAGTGCATCAAGCGATTGATTCTTTTTCAGGGCTAGGTGGCGGCGTCGCTGTTGCGATGGCCACAGCGGCGTCACTGGGCGCGTCGACAACTCTGCTAGATTGCCTGGGGACTGACCATGTCTCTGATTCAATTGTTGAAACCCTTGCGACTGCGGGAGTGAACACTGAATGGATTGCTCGGATTGAAGACGCGTCAGCTTCGATCGCCACGATCTGGGTCAAGCAAAGCAACGGTTCCAGGACGATTGTTTTCTCACCAGGAAAGATCAGCAGAACTGAGTTTCTTGAATTTAGGTGGACCCATCGGTGTGCAGAGATTGTCGCAGCAGCAAAGGTCTTGCATTTAAATGGACGGCATTTCGAGGCATCCATGAAAGCGGTGGAGGTAGCGAAGCAATCTGGTGTAAAGGTTTCCTATGACGGGGGTGCTCATCGATACCGTGCTGAAATTATTCCCATCATTGAGCAAGCCGACATCTTGGTTGTTGCGGAGCACTTTGCGCGGTCTCATTTTCAATCGAATGCGAAGATGAGGTTAGTCGACGATCCAGCCATGCTCTGTAGAGCTCTGGCTGACGATTTTGAATCGGAATTGGTCGGCGTGACTTGTGGTGATCGTGGTAGTTGGTTCGCGACGTCGTGCGGCGAAACGTTTCATCAACCTGCTGATCGAGTCAAAAATGTCGTCGATACCACTGGTTGTGGTGATACCTTCCATGGCGCGTTTTTGGCTGCGATGGTTCGTGGACTACCTTTGAAGGCGTGTTCTGAAATCGCGGCTAAGGTGGCTGCGCATCAAGCGAAGCACTTGGGCGCTTTTTCACCGACCATTTCTGGGATGGGCTTATTGCCCGTACAATAAAGCGGAACTTCATCGCTACAGAATCAGGACCGATCGACTTCGCTGGGGTGCTGGTTTTTTAGAATCTGCGGGGTAATTTGTCGAACGACGTCTGGGGTGTTGAACTTGTCCAAACTATGTTGTCCAGCTGAGTGTTCGCGATGTTCCCACCGCATTGCGTCCAAGCCCCAACAAGCAATGCATCACCGGAGCCCATCGTGGCAAAGAAAAAACGTATTCCGCACAAGTTTCAGCCTTGGATCGACGCCAGAAACAACTTCAAGCTTTCGGCTGCACATATCCAGATGGCACGCGAACTAGGGCTAAGCCCGAAACGTTTTGGCAAGTACGCCAATCGCAAGGAAGAGCCTTGGAAATTACCGCTCAAAGAGTTTATTGAAACACTCTATGAAAAACAGTTCAATCGATCTGGTCCTGAAAAAGTCATGACAATCGAAGAGATGGCAGCGGAGCATGTGGCCAAGCGTGAGGCAAAGAAGGCTGCCAAAGCCGCGAAAGCTAACGAGATTGAGAAACAGGAAATACTGGAAAAGAGCTCGCAAGATGATACCTCGCAGGACGATGCTTCATGAAAGTGGATCATGCGGGCCTGAACCTCAGCACACCGCTTGCATCGCTGCCAGCGATTGGTCAGGTGCGCGCTAGCAAATTGCAGAAAATTGGATTGGGGACGGTTCGCGATTTGGTGTTCCTTTTTCCACGGGATTATGAATTTCCCGCTCCCCCGACTACCGTGACAGACCTGCGCGAAGGTGTGCCAGCATCGCTGGTGGGGACCATCGCAGACGCCGAAGTGGTTTCGCGATCGGTAGGCAAATCAGTATTCGGTGCGATCGTCGAGAATGAAAGCGGTTCGGTTCGGATATTATTTTTCAACCAACCTTTTCGCGCCGAATCCATCAAGCTTGATCGCAAGGTGATGATTTCGGGAACCCCAAAGTTAAGTGGTTTACGGATGGAGTTTGTCCATCCTCAGGTCACGATTTTGGGCGATGAAGATGAGCTTACCCAGCCACGGATTCTGCCCGTCTATCCGCTTACCGAAGGGATCAAACAGATTGAAATGCGGCGGATCGTTTGGAGCGTCGCCCACGGGATGTTTGATTCCTTGACAGAGGTGATGCCCAATACGTTGCGAAAAGATGCAGCAATACGTCTGTCAGAGATTGGAATCAATGTTGGGGAGAGTTTGCCTGAGATTAAAATCGCGCTTTCGGATCTGCATCGGCCGCCCAGTGAATCGGCATTGAACGCGGCACGAACGCGATTGGTTTTTCAGGAATTGTTAGCGATGCAATTGGCGCTGGCGATCAAGCGTCGAAGGTTGACGACGGAATTGCGAGCACCGCCGCTGACATCAACAGCGATGATCGATGCCAGAATCGTGAATCGGTTTCCGTTTGAATTGACGGGGGATCAGCGGCGTGCGATCGATCAGATACGCGGCGACATGGCGTGCCAGTTTCCTATGAATCGATTGTTGCAGGGCGATGTGGGGAGTGGAAAAACGATTGTTGCCATTTACGCGATGATGTTGGCAGTCGCGAATGAGCATCAAGCTGTGATGATGGCACCGACGGAAGTATTAGCACGGCAGCACTTTGAAACTTTAAGCAAAACTCTGGAAGGATCGCGGGTCCGAATCGGCTTGCTGTGTGGTTCGCTATCCGCCGGGGAAAAGCGGGCGGTGATCGAAGAGATTGCCAGTGGAGAAATCGATTTGCTGGTTGGAACGCAGGCGTTGCTCTATGGCGAGATTGATTTCAAGCGGTTGGGGGTTTGCGTGATCGACGAACAGCATAAGTTCGGAGTGGCCCAACGCGTAAAACTGCGTTCGGGCGGAATCGATCCCCATTATTTGGTGATGTCGGCAACTCCCATACCGCGTAGCGTGGCGATGACCATGTTCGGTGATGTGGAATTGAGCACGCTTCGTGATAAGCCGCCGGGCCGTGGAAAGGTGAACACCTATTTGGGACGCGGGCAGTGGAAACAACGTTGGTGGGCGTTCGTGCGTGAGCGGTTGGACGAAGGGCGTCAAGCTTTTGTCGTTGCACCCCGAGTTTCAGCCGTTGAGGCATCCGAAGATGACGATGCAACCGAAGACATTGCATCGGTCGAATCGGTGTACGAAAATTTATCCACGGGGCCCTTAAAAGATTACCGCGTTGGCCTGTTGCACGGTCGGATGCCGCCCGAAGAGAAACAAGCCGTAATGCAACAGCTTGCATCAGAGCAGCTGCAGGTGTTGGTCAGCACGACCGTGATTGAGGTAGGGATTAATGTTCCTAACGCGACAGTAATGACCATTCTGGGGGCGCAGCAATTTGGATTGGCTCAGTTGCATCAACTGAGAGGACGAATTTCGCGAGGATCGCACGCAGGTCACGTTTGCGTGTTCACCGATGGCGAGATTGAGCCCGAAGAAAATGAACGGCTAAAAGTGCTTGAACAAACCCATGATGGTTTCGAGCTAGCCGAAGCCGATTTTCGTTTGCGAGGCCCAGGTGATCTTTTAGGTCGACGGCAAAGTGGATTGCCTCCGATGTGGATTGCTGATCTGGTTCGTGATGTCGATATCCTGACGCTCGCTCGATCGATGGCGCAAGAAATGATCGAAGAGGATCCCGAATTGTCAGCCGACGACTTGATCGCACTCCGCGATCAAGTTTTCCGTCGCTATGCCAAGCGATTAGACCTTGGCGACGTTGCTTAGAAACCCATCACGACCAAGGATTCGGAATCACTGGTGATTGGCTCAGACGCAAGGGTTAGCCCCTCGAAGAAGTCTGCACCAAGATCCTGATTCCGTTGTTTAAGCGATTTAACAGAGCACTTTACGAGCAGCGTCAATCGTTTCGTCAATCATGGCTTCGGTGTGAGTTCGGCCAAAGAAAAGAGCCTCGAATTGACTGCACGGCATGTAGACGCCCTCGCCAATCAAGCCCCAGAAATAACGGCCAAACGCCTCACGATCACAGCGATCGGCGTCTCCCCAATGGTCGACCGGGTCTGGGTTAAAGAACAGCGTTATCATGCTGCCGACGGCTTGGACCTGATGGTCGATTCCGGCTTCGGTGGCTGCCAAATCGATTCCTTTGGCCAATCGGATACCCAAGCGTTCGAGCTGTTCGTAAGGAGGATCATCGCGAAGAATTTGCAGGGTCTTACTGCCTGCGGCAACGGCGACCGGATTGCCGCTTAGCGTTCCCGCTTGAAAAACTTTACCAGCCGGTAGCACTTGGTTCATGATTTCGGCCTTGCCGCCGTACGCTCCCATCGGCAGCCCGCCACCGACAATTTTCCCCAACGTTGTCATGTCGGGTGTAATGCCAAAACGTTCCTGTGCACCGCCCAGTGCCAAACGGAAGCCCGTCATCACTTCGTCAAAGATCAAGATCGCTCCATCCTTGGTCGTCTCTTCGCGAAGCGTTTGCAAGAAGTCCGGTGATCCGGCGACGCAGCCCATGTTTCCCACGACCGGCTCCAAAATCACCGCCGCAATTTCGCCGGGATGTTTGGCAAAAATTTCAGCGACCCCGTCGGCATCGTTGTAACGGGCAACGATGGTGTCTTTGCTTGCTCCCTCGGTGACGCCGGGTGAATCGGGCGCACCTAGCGTTGCTGCGGCACTGCCCGCGGAGACCAGTAAGCTATCGACGTGACCGTGGTAGTTGCCAGCAAACTTTACGATCTTGTCTCGCCCGGTTGCACCACGAGCAACGCGAATAGCGCTCATCGTTGCCTCGGTACCGCTGTTGACCAATCGCACTTTTTCGATGCTCGGTACAGCCGCGATGATCTGATCAGCCAAACGTGATTCAGCTTCTGTCGGTGCACCGAAGCTGGTGCCACGCTCGGCCGCTTTAATGATCGCTTCGATGACTTCGGGGTGGGCGTGCCCCAAAATCATCGGTCCCCACGAACCGATGTAGTCGATGTATCGGCGGCCATCGATATCATACAAGTACGGTCCCTCGGCACGGTCGATAAACAATGGCGTGCCACCGACCGCACCAAACGCACGGGCGGGGCTATTAACACCGCCGGGCATCAGTTGCATGGCACGTTCAAAGGCGGCGGCACTGCGGGGACCGATGGCATGCGTTATCGATGTGGACAAAAGAAGGCTCAGGTTTTCAGAGGCATTTAGCTAGGAAACGACGTTCGCCCTGATTTTAGCTTCCATCGAGTGAATCGCGAAGCATAGCAGGGCCAATCACTTTCTCACTTTGGAGTGTTCCCCATTGTCGCTCGGCTCGGAGATCCGAGTGACATTGCCCAGCTTGGAAAACTGATTTGCCCTGCGGGCACAGGACGCTGGTATAATGCGTCATGGGTAAGCCGGTCACTTGGGGGAATTGAGATGTTGCGTTCTGCGTTTTTTAGGCATTTGCTTTACTCGTTTGGGCTCCTTTTAGGATTCGGTGCCATCGATGCTGGGGTGACGGATGCTCAGACATTTGAGCTTATCGAGCCATCCGGTTTCGTCACGGCTCAGATTGAAACCCGCCCAGGTCGGCTGATCGTTTATCAAAGTAACGGTGAACGAATCACCTACTTTCGCGAACCTCGTTATGACAGCAGAGATCGTCGGCTGTTGGGTTACTACAACACAACGCTGGCCCGCATTCTTCGTTTTCCCGCCAGCGGTTCTGGACGCATGCAAACCGCTGACTTGGATGATCCCATTGTTGTTTACAGCTCGACGCGGCGAATCGTACGGCCGGTTGGGACACGCGGACACGGTTATCCTCCAACACCATTAGGGCCTGTCTTGGTGCCGCCGCCGATCTTGCCATCTTACGGCCCATCTTACGGCATCGATCCTGGGCCGATGATCGATGCACCAGCGCCTCAGGCATTCCCCAGCGTCCATCCGCAATCGGTAGTCTTAGAATCAAAGCTCATTGCGAAACCTGAACTTCCGCCAGCCATGGTCACGCTTCGAAATGGTGGTCCAAGAGAAGTTCAAGTGACTGTCATTGATAATATCGATTCAGGACGCACCGGTGTCTTTCGTTTAGCACCGGGGGCTTCCGACACAATGCGATTGGTGCGTGATGCTGGCGCAACACGAGTTGAAAAAGTGCGAGTGGATTCGTTGACCACTGGTGATTCAGTGACAAAAGAAATCGAGAGCGACGTGCAACCTGAATCCCGCTACAGGATCGTCGTGCATGAAATCCGCTTGCAGTCGATTGCGATCGACCGCACGCCCGGCGGGAACAATGCGATCGAAGATATCAATCAAACAGGCCAAGGGCTTGGTCAGTTTGATCTACCACCTGGGCCTCAGTTGCAATCGGGAACGATCGACGTTTATGCAGCAGCGAAGTCGCAGGGCAATGGTCGGTCGATTGCACCGATCCTGGCAACCGAAGATGACGACCAGTTTGCACCGGATCCGTTAGAGCAAGCCATCATCGATGCCCGTCGATGATCTAGCGGTCTGTCAAAGCTAGAAATTCGGGTTGGCAGTAGTGGATCTTGTTAAAG
>CAYVAN010000049.1:18181-24628 GCA_964449225.1 uncultured Rhodopirellula sp. | reverse complement strand
ACTTTCCGCGCCGCCAAGACCGTGACGGATGCCGATTCAACAATCGCATTGACTCGTGCCTGATTCGAGGCAATTCGTAATTCCAACGACGCGGTAGACCGAGCCTGGGCGAGCATGGAATCGATATCGCCGATCAAAGACAGGTCAGATGTTCGATCGGTATCGACTGCAACAGGTTTGTTGTCGGCTGCGGCTACCGCAAAACTCAAATGGCCGGCGGCGCAGTTTCTGGTGGAGTGCCGGATACAGAACGGACGCGTCACGGTCGGGAAAACGCTCCACACTTTCAACTGACCGGATTCGGCAATGTCATCCTGACCCAATTCGGCGGCGTAAGGTCCGCTGCCAAGCGTCGCGATCATTGCTGATCCGCCCACCAACGGGTCCAACTTCTCAACTGAAACAAACACTTCATTGTCGATACGACGAATTTGTTCAACAAAGTTACGAACTTCCACGTGGTTGGCATCAACGTCAACGGGTTCCTCGGCCGCTAGCGAATCAAGCATTCGATCCATCGAGATCATCTGGTCGATCAATGAATGGCTTAACGAATCAACCGCTACTGGTGGCATTGGGTCGGCGGCACTTGACGGAGCAAATTGATTGCACCAATCCAGGAACTCAGTGATCGACCGGCGTGATGGTGTCACGCTGGGACCAACAACGGCAAACGGTTCGATGACTTGCTGAACGCGAACGCTAGCGACCGCCATGATTACATTACCGATAGAAACCTCCGCAGGCATGACCTTAGAGGCATCATGGCCCCCAGCTTGAACGGGGAGCCGGGAATCGGCCTGCGGAACAGATGCAATGCGATAAAGTGGTGCGGAATCATGCGTGCCGCCGGTGACGTTAAAACCACAGGCCGTAGCACCGGAGAAAACAGAGGCATTGCCAACCGGACAACATTGCGAAGGCCTGCCGGTTGACCGATGCGATGGAAAATCAGTGATCGGCACCATCGAGTGATCCAACAGGGGATCGCTGGCGCTGGACGGGATTGGAACCATCGCAACGATTGAGATCGCGAGCAGGATTGAATGGAAGCAGTCGATTAGTCGGCGGGACATTCGTTCATCACTCCGTGATTTCACCATTGCGGATTCGACGGTCGCGAATCCAGCAATCTAGGTGAGTGGCGCTAGGGCGGTTCCAAGCGACCAATCCATGCACCTATTTTCATCGGTGCTCGGTCGCGAGACTTCGATTTCAGTTTTCGGGCAGTGGCCCGGGCGAGGTCAGGCTTGACGACAACACTCGCGATTCAAAACAACCACTGCACTGGTATTCACTCATTGGAACAGTGGTGCTATCGGCGACTTTGACGACTGGGCTTTGGCATCCGATCAGGAAATGCAAGACGATTGCCTGTTACCCGTCTGGTTGTAGGGCTTGAACGAACCGCTTCGCTTTTGATCGCGGGGCAGTGGTACCCCAGCAGGGCCGATCACTTTTTCAATTCTGGGATGTCTTCAGTAATCGCCGAAGCTCCGCGCGAGCTTCGCTACGGCGATACGGTCTCCAGTTTGAAAAGCTGATTTGCCCTGGGTACCCCAGAACATTTTATTGACGTGATCATCCCATCGCGGTTACGCTTTAGAGTGCGGCAGCCGACGGAATCCTTACAGCCTGCGATGGGAGAGCTCTTTCTTATGAACAGTGTTTCCAAAATCGATACGATTTCGTCAACCTCGTTGATGAGCGTCAATCCTGCGTTCTTGCAGGAGATTAAAGACAGTAACTTAGATTACTTTGAATCAATCCGGCGCATCAGGCATATCTGTCACAGCTCCGATGACCCACCCGAAGCTTGCAGAACTCTGGTGAAAGCGTTGGACCATCTTCGCGACGTCGTTGCACTTCAGTTTTCGCTCGAAGAGTCTTATGGATACATGATCGTTGGCGATCTCCGAGATTTCGGTACCACCGAAACACCAATCACCCGGCAGTCAGCCGCCTGCCACTGCGAACATCGAAATCTGTATATCCAGCTAAGTGAGCTCGCTGAACTCGCGCAGGAATTACAATACCGTGGCGTGGAGCAATCTACATTCATCGATCTATGTTCACAGGTTTCTTATTATGCTGATCAATTAATGAATCACGAACGTGGTGAGGCCGAGCTGATACAGCGAACGCTATTGACACTTCAACCCCGACAACGCGTTCCCCGTTGACCCAACTGCTTCAACGAACTTTTACCTTTATTTTCTCCATGGCAGCTGACCATATGAATTCTGAACACCGCATGCCCGGCGACTCATCCACCAAGCCTATGGAAATTTTGCTGGTGGAAGATGGATGGGTGGATGCACGTGTTACGATCCACGCGGTTCGTCGAAGCCAAGTGCATCACCGAATCACGCTGCTTCGGACCGTTGCCGAAGCGACCGAGTTTCTGATGCGGCAAGGCATTTTTTCGCGTGCTCCGTGGCCTGATCTTTTGTTGCTGGACATGATGCTGCCAGACGGAAGCGGAATCGATGTGATTGAAAAGTTGGCGGATTTAACTCCCCCCGAATCCATGGAACCGCCAACGACAGTTGTTTTAACAGCCTCATCTGACGAACGACTTGCACAACAATGCAGTGAATTGCAGGTGAGCGACTTTATGAAGAAGCCTGTCAGCGAAGAAGATTTCAAGCGAGTCGTGCGAGAACACAAACGCCTGATGGTCCACCGAACTCCTGTCATGTCTCCCGCATAGCTGAACCGAAACTCAGCTTGGATGCTTTTGGCAAAACTTCTGCATCCTGCTGGGGTTGAACATTATATGAAATATAAAACTCTCTTCGTCCTATTCCTGTCGCTGGCCCTGACCGGTTATTCCTCCGCACAACGCCCGCGTGGAGATCGAGCCAACCGTGGAGATCGAGCCGACCGGGGAGACCGAGGTGCCAGAGGCGACCGGGGCAACAGGGCAGACCGTGGCGGACGTGGCCTTGGTGGCAGAGGCGGGTTTGACCCAAGCTCTTTCCTAGATCGCATCGATAAGAATAGGAACGGCTTGATCGACCCTGATGAACAAGAAGGTCCGGCCCAGTTTCTAATCAAGCGCCTTGCTTCGACGGATTCCAGCATCGTGGCAGGACGCCCAATTCCAGTTAAGAAAATCCAGAAGGGGTTCGAGAAGATGCGTAGCGGTCGCGGATCTGGCGACGATCGCGACAGCGAAAACAGCCGAGGGCGTGGTTCCAACATCGCAGGGCGTTATTCCGATGAATCATTAATGGCCGAATTATTGGTCCCGGGATTCGGCGATGAGGAACCCGTGGACGATCGAGTGCTAGGTTTCGGTCCCAACGCTGAATTGATGACCGCGGCGATCACCGAGGCGGACCGCAACGAAGCACGGCAAAACCTGCAACGCTACGACAAAAATCGAAATCAGTACATCGACCGCGATGAAATCACTAGTCGCTTCGCTGGCAACCCAATGGACTTTGACCGAAACCGTGATGGTCGACTGTCGTTAGATGAATTGGCGATTCGTTATGCTCGACGGCGCGAAAGTAAAAACGAAAAGTCTGGCGGAAAAGGTAACAGCAACCGTCAAGACGAATCAAAACAAAGCAGCAGCGAAGTTACCGATATCTACGAGGGCCGACGTTCGTATCGAACAAACGCTCGTTCAAATTCAACCGAGGGATTGCCGGGGTACTTTACTGAGCAAGATCGAAATGGTGATGGACAATTGTCGATGGCTGAATTTATGCCGGAGAATGCGGAAGATTGGAACGAAGAAGAATTGGCCAAGTTCTTTGACATCGATTTCAATGAAGACGGCGTCATCACAGCCTCTGAATCGCTTCGCAGTGTAGAAGAGGGGCCCGCGTCCTCATTAAGAGCCAGAGCATCAGGACAAACGGCATCGGCGATTGCTCAAGCAGCGACGACCGCAGCAAGCGCGAAGACGCCAATTGATCAGAAGTACGTGGATCTGGCGAAGCGTATCATTGGTCGGCGAGATAAGAATGGCGATGGAGTCTTAACGGGATCGGAATGGAAAACGATGTTAATGAGCCCCGCTGCCGCCGATGCAAACCGAGACGGCAAGATCACGGCCGACGAATATGCACGCTGGACAAAGTCACGCGAATCGGCGCGGTAAATGCGCAGTGTAGGTGACCAAGACTTCTATTGCAGATAAAATCTCGTCTGCCGATTCTCGCGTACTCTTTGTGGAACTTGTTTGATGAAAATGAAATTGACGGCAGTTGCTATCTTTGCTTCTTTGCTCGTTTTTCACGCCTCACCCTCACACTCGAAGGAATCACCCGCCATCGCTGATTCACCCCTGTTGTCACCTTGGACCGGACCACACGGCGGCGTACCTCCTTGGAATCAAGTCAGAGCAGCCGAATTCGGGGATGCTTTTGATGTGGCAATCGCGCAAGCGGATGCGGATATCGAAGACATCGCCAATCAGTCTGAACCAGCGACCTTCGAAAACACCATCGAATCGCTTGAACGGTCCGGTGAAGAATTGCGCCGTTTAGAATCAATTTTCTATGTTCATTCATCCAATCTGAATGTTGGGCCACTACCTGACATCGAAAAGGCGGTCGTGCCAAAGTTGTCCGAACATGAAGATCGAATGTTTCAAAACAGCAAACTGTTCACTCGTATCGAAGCTATCGCAACCAGCGATGCGATGACTGACGGAACATTCTCTTTGGCTCAGCAACGCTTAGCCAAAGACTTGCACGAGACCTTTATTCGTAAGGGGGCAAAGCTGGACAAGAACCAGAAAACGCGGCTCTCGCAAATCAACACGCGACTGGCGCGACTGTTCACGGATTTCAGCCAAAATGTTTTGGAGGATGAAAAAGGTTACGTGACCTGGATCAACGATGAATCCGATTTGGCCGGTCTATCGGACAGCCTGATTGCCGCAATGCGAACCGCAGCGGTTCAGCGAGACGAAAAGGGCGGCAAGTGGGCGATCACCAACACTCGTTCGTCGATGGATCCGTTCCTAACCTACTCGGCCAATCGTCCACTTCGCGAGAAAGTTTGGCGAAACTACTACAGCCGAGGTGACAACGGCGACAAGCACGACAATAACGCGATCATTTCGGAAATCCTGAAATTACGAGCCGCCAGAGCCAAACTGCTCGGCTACGAAACCCATGCTCATTGGCGGATGGAACCGACCATGGCCAAGGATCCGTTGGCGGCGATGGACCTGATGTTAAAGGTCTGGCCCAAAGCGATTGCTCGCGTCCGCGAAGAAGTCGCTGACATGCAAGCGATCGCCAATGAAGAAGGTGCCGACATCAAGATCGAGCCCTGGGATTATCGCTACTACGCCGAAAAAGTTCGCAAGGCAAAGTATGATCTCGACCTGGCCCAGGTAAAGCAATACATGCAACTAGACAAACTGGTTGAAGGAATGATGTGGTGCGCCGGTGAAATGTACGGCATGCAATTCAAACAACTCTCTGGCATTCCAGTTTTCCATCCCGATGTAACGGTCTGGGAAGTCACCGGACCGGGCGACAAGTTCGTGGGCCTTTGGTACCTGGATCCCTACGCTCGTGAAGGCAAACGCAGCGGTGCTTGGATGACCGACTACCGGGAACAGAGCAAACTGGATGGCGAAGTTCGTCCGATCGTTTCAAACAACTCAAATTTTGTCAAAGCCGGTGATGGAGAAGTGACCTTGATTTCATGGGACGACGCCAACACGTTGTTTCACGAATTTGGGCACGCGTTGCATAGCCTGTGCTCCGACGTAAAGTATCGTTCGCAGGCCGGCACGAACGTTGCTCGTGACTACGTGGAATTTCCTTCCATGCTTAATGAACATTGGCTGTCGACTCCGGAAGTGTTGTCGAAATTCTGTTTGCACTACAAAACCGGTGAAACGATGCCGGAGGAACTGATTGCCAAAATCGAAAAGGCTGCAACGTTTAATCAAGGATTTGCAACAACTGAGTTCCTTGCCAGTGCCCTGATTGACATGAAGCTGCACTTGGCTGGTGGCTCGGATATTGACCCTGATGCGTTTGAGAGGGAAACACTAGATGAACTAGGCATGCCATCGGAGATTCCGATGCGTCACCGGACGCCGCAGTTTGCACACATCTTTAGCAACGATGAATACTCTGCCGGTTACTACAGCTATCTTTGGGCGGACACTTTGACCGCCGACGCGGCGGAAAGATTTGAAGAAGCCGGTAGTTTCTTCGATCCAGTGATCGCCAAGAGCTTGTACGAAAACGTGATGAGCATCGGTGATACGATTGACGCAGCCGAAAGCTTTCGTAGATTCCGTGGCCGCAACGTCGACACGACGGCGCTCCTAAGAGAACGGGGATTCCCGATTGACTGAATCAACGACGGTTTCCTCCATGGTGGTGCGTCAAATTCAAAGTTTCGGGTCGAGGGTCTTGTTGAAAATCCGCGCCGGGCGCCCGCAATGTTGTTTATGACCCA
>CAYVAN010000049.1:15515-18171 GCA_964449225.1 uncultured Rhodopirellula sp. | reverse complement strand
CCCTGATTTATATGGGTGGTGCGGTTGGGGGGGTCTTTTTTTTAACACCAGCCCCGACGGCCGCCCGAAATGTTGATACTGACCAACCGCTAGCTGATTCAGTCATTGAGGTGATTCTCTACCGATGACCTGCGTAAAGTCCACAGTCTGAGACGCTAAGCCAATGTATCTGTTTGAAAACCCCGTTCTGCATCGCGAGTTGCTGGTCAACCTGCGAACGCAGCGGGCTTTTCTTTTGTTGGCAGTTTACCAGCTTGTCTTGGCTGCGGTGGTGCTGTTGGCATGGCCGACGGATGAACGATTGGATCTAACCGTTAGTCCGCCCTCGGCAAAGAAACTGGTCAATCTATTTTTCCTGGGACAGTATGTCATCGCATCTCTGATGGCTCCTAGCTTTGCAGCTGGAACAATCACAGGGGAAAAAGAAAGACTGACCTTCGAGATGCTGCTTGCTAGCCCGCTGCGTCCAGCAGCGATTGTGATCGGCAAGATGGTTGCCTCGCTAACGCACCTAGGCATGCTAATTCTGGCCTCGCTACCAATCATCGTTCTCTGTTTGCCGCTGGGCGGTGTCAGCGTTTACGAAGTACTTGCAGCGTACTTAGGCTTGATTGTTTCGGTGATTCTGTTTGGGGCAATCGGAGTCTTTTGCAGCAGCTATTTCTCTCGCACCAGCAGTTCGTTGGTCGTCAGCTATCTAACGATCCTGCCGATGGTGATTGGCAGCGTGATGACGTGGCGTGCGTTGGAAGGTGATGGTGAACTACGGTTAAAGATCGCGTTATTGATCCTACCGGCCTTTTTTTTGTCAGCAACGATTTTGATGTGTGCGGCTGCGGCAGGCAGGATGCTGTATCCACCCGATATGGGCAGCGATGGTAAGGAGGTCGTCGATTTGGAACGCGAAGCCGAACAAGCGATCGGATTGGTGATCCAACCCGACCAATTTCCTGATCGATTGTTTGCACCGCCCAAGAAAAAGGAACTCATGCTCGACGGTGCTAATCCTGTTTATGACAAGGAATTGCACAGCGAGATTTTCAGCCAAGGCACGCTAATGCTAAGGCTGGTCATCCAAATAAGCATGTTGTTGGCGATTCCGATGATGGGAGTCTTTTTGTTTTGGCAGATCGATCGCTGTGCTTGGTTTTCCGTCTACGTGATCGTATTCAATATGCTCGTTGGGCCCGTGTATCTGGCCGGCAGCATGACCAGCGAACGCGAACGTCAAACACTCGACCTATTACTAACGACGACGTTGACCCCGTGGCAAATTCTGTGGGGCAAGTTCGTCGTTGGGTTTAGGATTTCAGCGGTTCTAACCGGATTCTTGTTGTGGCCGCTATTGCTAGGCACAGCACTTAATTCCAGTTTTTGGACCAATTGGATGGCCGTTGCTCTGTTTTTTGCGGTCGTCGCACTCGTCTGCCTAGTCAATGCAATTATCGCGTTGGCGTGTTCACTATTTGCCAAGAAGACTTCCATAGCGCTGATGAGTACCTACGTGATTCTACTGCTGCTCTACGTCGTTCCACCATCGATCGTATCGCTGATGCAGATTTTGAATTTCCAGCCTGACAACGTCGCCATCGCTCAATGGTTTGGAATCAGCAGCCCATTTTCAGCAATCTTCTCGATCCCACTGAACGAATTTCTTAACCGAACCCCCGAAGATTCACCGGCCAACGTCGGTGATTTGCGAGTTGTCGCAGGCTACATCGTCTTTAGCCTATCGTTAGTAACCGCATGTGCTGCTGCAATGATCCTGCGTCTTAAAGCGCACCGGGGCCTGTCCGAGTAGGTACCAGGGCGACTCAGTTCTTGTAGATGGGCAACTTACAATCTAGCGGAATGGCGCGAGCCATCCGGTAAATCAGGCACCGGGCGGCTCGCGCCGCTAAAGGGCACCCCAGCTTGAAAAAGCGATTAGCCCTGGAGTAAGTACGGGTTTCCTTGTATCCAACAATTTCTTGCTGGACACAATGATCGATGCCGGACACAACCATTGAATCGAAGTTCCGGCCTAAAAAAGATTTCAAACGGTGACCGCAATTACTTCACTATTGCGAGACTGCGGAATCCGTTCCTTCCACTGCCGCAAAATCACCAGCAATCGCAATGACCAATTTCTCGGGCACGATGTACTTCTGGATCGCTGCGTTAACCGATTCGACGGTAGCGGCTTGAATCTGTTGTTCGTGCTTGACGTGATAGGCCATGGTTCTTTCATTAAAGATCGAACCTAGCAACTCACTCGCCATCGCGGCATCATTGGAACGGCGGACTTTGGCGGCTTGCAGGTAAGCTGTCTTGGCTTCGGATAATTCCTCGGCCGTGACACCTTCGTCACGGATCAAGTCAATTTCTTCCATCATGACTTCCATCAATCGATCCTTGTTCCCAGGATTCGTGATCGCGTACAAGATAAAATCGACTCGGTTGTCTTTCGTTCGTGGTGAAACACTGCTGCGAACGGTGTACGACAAACCTTCTTGTTGCCGGACTCGATTCCCAAGGCGACTGCTAAGCGATCCACCGCCAAGGATGTAGTTACCAAGGACTAGCGATGCGTATTCAGGGCTGTCATCGGCCAATGAGTACTGTTGACTGCTAAACAAAAACGCGTTTGCTTTATCGGGAGTTTCAATGAGAGCAG
>CAYVAN010000049.1:6305-15505 GCA_964449225.1 uncultured Rhodopirellula sp. | reverse complement strand
TTTCGGTCGACACGAACGTAGGCAATATCAGAATCAAAGTCCGACAATTGCTCGGCCACCGATTGCTTGACTTGATCTAGATCAAAATCGCCAACCATGGCCAATTCCCCCTTCTGATTGCTCAAGAAATTTTGATGCAATGTTTTTATCTGATCCACTGTGACGGATTCGTACATCGCAATCTCTTCCTCGATTGTTTTGACATATCGAATATCGTCTGATTGATACGGCGAAAGCACCCGATTGACTTTGCGTGGTGCAAGAGCCTGCGGTTCCGTAGTGTTTTTCTGCAAACTGGTAACAATCTGCCGCTGGATCACGGCAAGTTCTTCGGCGTCAAAACGCGGATTTCGAATCACATTGCCAATCAGCGAGATGACTTCGGGCAGGTATTCACGTTTGGTTTTCACTCGCAATTGAAGCAACCCAATCGTTGAATTGATCGACAACTCGGTTCGCAAACGCGTCAATTCATCCTGTAGCTCGGTGTAGTCAAGCTTGTCCGTGCCGCGCGACATCAAGATGCCCATCAATTCGACAGCTCCGACTTTGTCTATCAGGGTATCACCGGAACCAAAACGCAGCGTCAACAACATTGAAACGGTTTCGCCGCGAGTCTTTTTGGGCATCAGAGCGTACTGAATCCCGCCGACCAACGTCCCTCGTTCAGTTCGTTCTTCGATTGCCATTGGAAGCGGTTCAAAGACCTCTCCAGCCGCGATCGCTTCGCGGCCTTTGTAATCCTTCAAAACCGAAGTCAAATCCGGCGCTTCAGGGATCGTGGCTCTGACCGATTCTTCGCTCGGCAAAAATCGGCCCAGAGTACGGTTGTTCTGTGTAAAGTATTTTTGGGCAACGCGTTGAACATCTTCGACCGTCAAAGCTTCGATAGCGTCACGGAACAAAAAGTACAAACGCCAATCACCTTGTGCGGCCCAATCGCTCAGCGAGATGGCAAGTTTACCCGTGTCGGCGGATTCCAATTCGCGTGCCTTCAAGATTTGTTGAACGGCCCGATCGAGTTCTTTTTCGGTGATCGGTTCATCAGCAAACGATTGTTCCATCAAATCCAAAAGCGTGTCTTCGGCAGTTTCCAATGACGCATCCATCGGGACTTCGGCAATCGACATGAACAAACCCGGTTCGGCAAACGCATAGGCCAATGCGAACGTGTTGGACGCAATCTTGGTTTCAACCATCTTTCGATAAAGACGTCCGCTGGGTTCGTCACCTAGGATATAAACCAGCGCTTTGGCGGCGGCGAAATCGGGATGACTGCTGGCGGGAATGTGGTATCCGGTTCCGACCAATTGAACTTCGCCAACGCGACGAAGCGTGACGGTACGTTCTCCGTCCTGTGCTGGCTCGGTCGTGTAGGTGGGATCGATCGGCGTCGCGGGCTTCTTCAAGGCTCCGAAATAGGTTTGCAAGTGGGACAACGCTTCCTCGGTTTCAAACTTCCCGGCAACAATCACCATCACATTGTCGGGCCGATAGAATTTCTTGTAGAACTCGCGAAGCTTGACCACAGGCACACGCTCGATGTCGCTGCGGTTTCCGATGGTTGATTGACCGTAGTTATGCCAATCGAATGCCGCAGACTGAATTCGTTGCATCAGCACTCGAATGGGTGAATTTTCACCTCGTTCGAATTCATTTCGAACGACCGTCATTTCGCTTTCTAAGTCTTCCCCTTTGATATTGCTGTTGACCAATCGATCGGCTTCTAAGCGGATGGCGAATTCCAAATTATCGCCACTGGCCGGCAGTGTTTCGTAATAATTCGTACGATCCATCCAAGTGGTGCCGTTCATGGATCCACCAGCACCGCGATCCTTCAATACCTTGGGAATATCAGGATGCATCGGCGTGCCTTTGAACAGCATGTGCTCCAACAAATGTGCCATCCCGGCTTCGCCGTACCCCTCGTGACGCGATCCGACAAAAATGGTCATGTTGACCGTGACCGTTTCCTTGCTGGCGTCGGGAAACAGCAACACATTCACACCGTTTTCAAGCTCGTACTGCGAGATACCCTCGATCTCGCGAATTTTCTCCGGCAAAGCTGTCACATTCGTTCCTTGGGAAGTGTTCGCATCGGCAGACGCTTGAGTCGAACAAACAAACAACGAAGATGCAAGAAACGCACTGATCGTTAGAAATTTGATCGTTAGAGTTTTAGGTAAAGACAAAATCATGTGAAAAGCCACAGTCATACTCCGTTGATTTGATGGCGGTCTTAAGCTTCATTCAGAATCGCATTGTACCGGCTGACCACGATCGAAACACCTGATAGACATGGTACAGATGCCGTACGGATGCCGCACAGAAAGCAGTGTGCGACAAGCCGCTTCGGCGCAGCCCCACCGTTACGCTCACCTGCGTGATCGAAAACGACACCACACCGTAGCTGATCCGGCAGGGCTTAGAATCGAAATGATTCATCGCAACCCACTGCGGCATGTCTTTGAGGTTCGCGAGTGCGGCGATGAAGTTCAGATTCTAGTTTCTTGAGCAATGCAAATTGCTTTTCTGATTTTTAGCCGACATTCGTCAGCAGATATGTTGCAAAATTCAGACGCGCAGGTTTAGCGCGAATGTGCGCGGTTCCAGTTTGTACCGACTAGCACCGTTCGCAGCATGCAACAACAAGTGTGCCGTTTATGGGTATCAATCCGCGAGCAAGGATAGATCAGAACGCAAGGCGCACGAAAGCTTTCTTGTGGCTTGGATCTGATTCACGACGATACGCCTTTTACAGCAGCAGGGATTCGGTCGCAAGCGTCGGGCTTTGATCGAATCCCCCCCTCCCTTCTGCTTACCGCTGATCCGCGTCAACGATGCGATCGATTTCGGCGGCTAATGCGAGTTGGAGGGTCGGTGCGGTTTTGCAAGTTGGTCCTGAAGCCACGAAACCATTGTCGCCGATAGGGTTCACCCTCCTATCGAGCACAGTCAATGCGTTTCGCACTTGCCGAACTGTCGCCGGTCCTTCAGCAACGCATGGGTTCAATCACCAGCCGGTTTGAACTCTCAACAATCCCGATGATGCCTCCCCATGCATCGATGGTTCCAAGGCTAAACGACGCCAATCCCTCCCACTCCCTGCAAACCCTTCCCAAGAAAGCGGGCTCCCATGGCTAAAAAAGACACCTTCCGTATCGTTACACGTGGCACCGACGGCAACCTTCTGATTCGCGATTATCTAAGTTGCGATCCCATCATCGATTCGCACCAACAAATCGGCACTGACGACTGTAGCACGGATCTGGACCTTCGCGGCATGCCAGTCTTTCGAGGTTTGATCGGACCAATGCCCGAAGGCAAGAACGTCGTTCGCTACGAATCGCCTGAAGTCTTCGAATCGCTTACAAAAGAATGGGGCGCGGCAAAACCACGACGCCGAACTCGTCGCCCATCGAAGAAACAGGTCGAAGCAGCCGTCGCAAACGCTTAAAGCGAACATTGAAGCGCGAGGATCGAAGCCCCATCGTGCTTCCCTGCATTACGACTTTGGACGTGCAACGATAAAAGCCGTGCAACGATAAAAGTCCAACGCTCAACGCGTAGGACACGGCCGAAATTCAATGCACTGACGCCCAATCGCGGAACTCGCGCGCGGTTGGGCTCAAACGCAGACAGCTTTGACCTACAACCTGACCGGTCTGGCGTTCATCACTTGACTGACAATCTGAATGCCAAGAATGCCGTAGTAGAAATACTTAAAGTACTCGTAAAACGGTTCCGCGCTTCCTATTTGTAGTCCGCGCACCAGCCCAATGATCGGCAACAACGTCACCATGACAGTTGCCGCAGCGCAAAGGGCGAATCGTTTAGGTGTCAGCATCGAAAAGGTTGCGGCAATCGGAACCGACAAGGCGAACCAATACATCGCCGCCAGCGATCCGCTGGCCCAATTGCCGGAGATGCAAGCGTACAGAATCGAAAAAGCGGATAACCCGACCGTCGCAGCCAGAACATTGGATGCCCAAAACTCTTTCCGGGTTAATAGGTGCCGTCCAAACCCATGGAACCGCAAGAAGGTGTTAAACAGTGGTGTGGCGACCCACGACATGACCGCGAACAACACGTAAGCAATCAGGATCGGATTCACAAACTGCCGAATCGCGGGCACTGAATCAGCGAGGCTGTTTAGACCCTGTACCAGAACCCATGCACCAAAGATTAGCATCATGCCGGCCTTCTGACCCAGACGACTAATCCAAACGTAATAACGGTAAATGCTGCGAAAGATCACGCTACGGCTATTGAGCGCGTTCATCATTCCGTCGCGAGCAAATTCGTTCGACGGGTTCAATCGCAAAGCTTCGCGAAACGCCACTTGCGCTTCTTTGTGTCGCCCCGCATTTAGCAACGTGTGCCCATGCGCGGCATGAGAACCAGCATTGTCTGGATCACGTGCCAAGGTTTCCGCGGACGAAATGACCGCCTCTTCGGTTCGCCCCAACCGTTCCAACGCCATCGCGCGGTAATTACCACAATCGATATTTTCTGGATTGACGGACAAACCAACCGTCGCTGATTCAAGACAGGCTTTGTAGCTGCCCTTGGTCAAGTACAGCTGTGCCTGCACGGCGTAGTATTCTGCCACTTCCGGATCCAACCGGATTGCTTCCTCGATGGAATCGAGTGCGTAATCGTTCTGACCCCGCGCGTCCCAGACCAATGTCAAGACATAATGCGTGTAAGGTTCATCGGGTGCGCCCGCGACCGATTTCTTGGCCGCCTCAGTTGCTTCTTCTAATCGAGATTTATCAACCAACAAACAAATCGCTAAGAACGCATGCAGTTGGCTGTCGGCGGGATCTTCTGTTAATGCACGACGAATTTCACGCTCGGCTAAGTCGAAACGTGATTGCGAGATCAGCAGTTGGATCTTGGCGTAGGGATCATGCATATTGAGCTATCGATTGATCTTCAGATAATCCAGAATTTCGTCATACAATCCTGCTTCGTTTGCATACAGTGCGTGGTTGCGGGCTGTTGAAAACCATTCGCGGGTTGACGGTCGAACTGACTTTGCCGCCGCCAATAACTCCTTGGTCGTCAATGGTTTTGGCATTCCGGTTTTAACGGCTTCCATCAGCTTGGTTTCGATGGCTTGATCAACAACCGCCTTCAAGTCGGCACCGGAAAAATCGACAGTCTTAGCGGCCAACTTTTGCACATCAACGTTGTCGGTTGGCTTGCCAGTCAATTGAATTTGCAGAATCTCTGCTCGGGCTTGCGCATCCGGTGGGGGAATAAAGATCACGCGATCGAACCGTCCCGGACGCCGAAAGGCTGTATCCAGGTGCCACGGTGTGTTGGTGGCGGCAAGGCACAGCAATCCATCATTGGATGAATTAACGCCGTCCAATTCGGAAAGAAACTGATTGATCAATTGGCGTCCACCGCTACGTCGCATATCGCTGCGGCTGGCACCCAACGCGTCGACTTCATCAAAAAACAAAACACAGGGTTTGCTACGACGAGCTTGATCAAACAACGCATGCAAATTCTTTTCGCTGTTCCCGATCCACATGTCCAGCACATCATTGATGCCAATTGACATGAATCCAGAATTAACTTCGCCAGCAGTCGCACGCGCCAAGTGGGTTTTCCCGCATCCGGGAGGCCCGTAAAGCAGAATGCCGCCTCCGATTTTCTTGCCATAGGCCGCGTACATTTCCGCGTGTTGTAGCGGATAGATAATTTTCACGCGAATTTCTTCTTTGACAGATTCCATTCCGCCAACTGACTCAAAACCCTCATCAGGCCGCTCAGCTTCGTACTGAGCAACTTCATCCGGGTCGCCTTCCTGTAAGGTAGCCGCTTCAGCTTGATGGGATTCGCTGTCGGATTCGCTGTCGGATTCGCGAAAGTCTTCGATTCCCAACAAGCTTTCCAACGCCGCGTCGGCAACCTCTTCATCCTTGTCGATGGCGTCGCGATAAGTGGATACGGCACTGCGAATGTCCCCGCTTCGTTGCAGCAGTCGGGCGTGCATGACCATTGCGGCAGGCGATGCGTTCTTGCCCTTGACGAGTGTTTCCACAATCGCGTTGGCATGGGAATCTTTGCCGTCGCGAAGGTAAATATCCGCCAGTGCCAATTGCAATTCGATGCTGCCGGGATGATGAGACAACGACAGGCGAATGGTTTGTTCGGCTTCGTCGTACCGCATCAGTTCCACAAGCAGCTTGGATAACTGGGTCGCAAGAATAATGTTGTCGGGTGCCGATTCGATGGCTCCGCGAAGCGCTTCGATGGCGGCCTGGTTGGCGTCGGTCACGGTTGGTTAGTTTCCAGCTGCTGTGTTTCAGGTGGTAAGGTTTCAGGCGGTAAGATTTCAGGGATTGGGATTTCAGGCGGTGCGTTTTCAGTTTGCGATTTTTTTGGCTGCCTGACGATCTTGATTTGAGGATGGTTCTTGAGAAATTCTTGTTGTTCTTCGGGCGACAATTTTTGCAGCTGAATGATTAAGGCTTTCAACTCTTGCAAGGCCTTGGCACGTTGCTCTTGTTGAATCTGCACCGCCTGGGCTCGCAGCTTTGCGGCTTTGTCAGCTTGATCGAGCCTAGCGAGATTGTTTGCTGCCCAAACGGTAATCAAAGCCCCCACAACAAAGAGAGCGACAGGAATCAAAAACCCGCCACTGGAACGCTCGAAACGTGCAAAGGGATCGTTGCGGATTGAATCAGCCAGCATTTCAATGGGGCAACGATGGAAGGAAAGGAAAGTCAGAGAACGTCTTTGAACAAATCATACCTTGGCGTGGCCGTTCTGTTCAGCCAACTACTTTGACCGCCTAATCCTTACGAGCCGATTTGTTGACCTGTTCGCCAGAAAGTCACACTGAATTTGCGGTCAAGCGAGGTTGTGATGGGATGGAATGAGCAAGGCTTTGTAGGCTCGTTTCTACCATCTGAGGAAAATGATGAAAAACCACATGAAGCATATCGCCGCTGTTGCCGTCGGCGTCATGATCGCAAGCACCGCCAGCAACTCGGAAGCTGGTCGCCCGTTTGGTCTGTTTTCTAGCCAACCGAATCGAAGCTCGCAACGATCTTCAAATCGTAGCCATCAAGCATCCAGGCAGGCCCAAACGAGATCCCTGCCGTCTAGGTCAGCAACGTCTTACGCCAACAGCATCCTGCAATCGCCTGAGCGTATGGAGAAGATCTACGGCCCAAGCATCTTGGTACGTGATACTCAATTTTCTGCAAAACCGGTTGTTTCGCAGCCTTAACAAAGTCAATCTCAAACGATCCGTCGCACGCACTGCTATCCCGATGAAATCACGCTTCACACTGCTAATCGTATTGGTCGTAATTTCGGCTCAATGTGCAACCGCTCAATTTTCATTGGACCCTAAACGTCGTAATCGACGCGGTGGCGCGTTGCTAGGTGGTTTGGCTGGTGCAGCCATCGGCGCTGCGATCGGCGACAAAGGAAACAACGAAACCGCAGGTGCTTTGATCGGCGGAGCCGTCGGTGCGGTCGCCGGCGGAGCCATCGGCGATGCAAGAGATAGAGAAATCAATCACAACCGAATCTATCATTCCAACCGCCAATCCAATTTTCACACGCGACACCATTCGCCCCAATACGTTGTCCCCGGACACTCATTCCATCCACCGGTTTACAACGTCACCCCGGTTCATCCAAACCAATCCGCGCCACTGGCAACCTACCCAACAACGTCGGGCAACTACATCCAACCGCTGACCACGCATGATGTCGTAACAATGGTCCGCAGTGGACTAAGCGAAATGATGGTGATCAACCAAATTCGCTATCGCGGCATGACAGCACCACTAAGCGTGTCCGAACTGATCGGATTGCACCAACAAGGGATCAGCGAACCGATTCTGGAAGCAATGCAGGGAACGCTTCGCTAACGTTCACTCATCGTTTTCGTTCTGCACGACAAAGTCGATCACACGAATCTTTTCCACCGGACCAAGCGTTTTGACGAACGCCTGATGCGCCGGATGCGGTAGATAATCCGCCAGTCCCTGGTGACCATCAAAGGTCACCATGAAACAGTGCGTAAAATCATCGTCATGATTCTCGGGACTATGATTGATCCCCCACTCAAAATGTTTCACCGTTGCAATCTTGTCGGCAAGTTCAGCGAACCCTTCTTCGATTCCCTTTCTCTCTGCGTCCGTTGCGGAATCACGAAACTTAAAAAACACCGGATGCATTAACGGCGTCTCAGTAACCAGGTCAGACGCTTCTCCCCAATAATCGACCACAAAGACATCTTTCATGTGCGGAGCCAAAACCTCCACAAATGCCTTGTGCGCTGGATCGGGCAAGTAAGCGTCGCGTCCTTTTTCGTCTTTAAAAGAAACTAGAAACGCGTGGGTAAACCCGTCACTCATTTTTGCATTGGGCGTCACCGAACCATCTTTGAAATCGATGATCGCACTGATCTGCGACGGAAGTTTCCGAAAGGCTTCAATAACACCTGCAATCTCTTCGTCAGACGAATCGTCATTGAACGCAAAGAAAACTGCATGACGTAGAACTCGACCGGTTGGCGAACCAATCGATTCGTCATCAGCCCAACCAGGCTTGGTCACGAAAGCCAACATCATGAAGACCAAAGAAGTGTAAGAAGCACAGAAAAATGAAAAGCGTTGACGCATCGTTTTCTCATATCAAAAAAGGGGGTTCAGTCATCGCAAATTCGACGCGGCATTAATCTAGCAGATCTTCAATGATTGCGTCTTTTGGCGGATACACGGTCGAATTGAACATTGGCAAAACAAGCGTCGATGCACTAACTTAATATGTCGCTATGTCTGACCAACCCCCGATTCGTAACAAAGCTTCTATGAAGGCATTCATCGTCATCGCAATGGCTCTTGCATCCTGCCTTGCGATTCCTGCCACGTCGGTTTTATTGGCAGAAGATCCGGCCACGGCGGTTCAATTGGATCCAGTCTTGCTCCAAATGATTCGCGATGATGCGGTGCATGAGGACTTAAGACTGAAATCCGATCAAGTATCAGCGGTGGTTGAGTTCCTACCGCAAGTGGATGGCGACTGGTTTCGTGCTCGGAATTACCCCGCCGAAAAAAGGCTCGCGACTACCGATCAGCTCACTGCCAAACTTCGCTCAACCTTGAAACAAATCTTGGAACCCAACCAGTTCAAGCGGTTGGAACAACTGGAATGCCAAGCAC
>CAYVAN010000049.1:0-6295 GCA_964449225.1 uncultured Rhodopirellula sp. | reverse complement strand
GTGTTGCAAAAGGACATTGCGAAAAAATTGTCAGTTGACCCAACGCAGCGATCACGCTTCCTGAAAATTGCGATGCAAACAGATCAGTCCATCGCAAAGGTTCATCAGAACGCGAAAGACGGCTCGCTTGATTCCAAAACAGGCGGTCGTAAGATCGCCAAACTGCAAAAAAGTGAACGCGAACAATTCGTGAAAGCACTCTCGCGACAGCAGACTGAATTATTGCCAAAGATGACTGGCAAAGCATTCAATTTCAACAAGGTGAAACGGACCTATCCGATGGCACCGGAATTGGAAAGCGAAGGGGTCACTTGGTTAACCGGTGATCCAGTTCAGTTGTCGGATTTGCGAGGCAAAGTAGTCGCGGTTCACTTTTACGCATTTCAATGCATCAATTGCCAACGTAACTTGCCTCACTATCAAGCTTGGCACAATGATTACGCAGATGATGGTTTGGTGGTGATTGGAATTCAAACGCCCGAATTAAGTTCAGAACGGTCTGCCCAACTGGTCAAAGCCGCTGCGATCAAAGAAGGAATTGAGTATCCAGTCCTGTTGGATTTGGAATCTTCTAATTGGGATGCCTGGCAAAACACCATGTGGCCAACGGTTTACCTGATCGACAAGAAAGGCTTTTTGCGTCGTTGGTGGCAGGGCGAGATGAATTGGCAAGGAAACCCAGGCGAGAAAGACATGCGAGGAACCGTCGAAGCATTGTTGGCCGAGTAATCGTTGCATTGACTACCCGGCGACTAAGTCTGCCATGGTGATTGTAGAAATTACTTTGGCCGACAAACGCATTTCGTCTCGTTTTCGTGAAACGATTGGCCGTTTGATTTTTCGTGAACCACTGCGAAGAGCAACGAAGTTATCCGAACCATCTTCCTGGACAATCGGCGTCGCGTAATGGGCTGCATCACGTCGCATCACCGTGGCTTCAAGGTCATTGTCAAGCATTACACGTGAACCGATTGGGAACAAAGTTATTTGCGTCAGGAATGCACGCAAAGCCTTCGACTCGTACATCCCTCTTGCTCCCTCGTGTAGCATCACGCTGATCGCATCATGAGGCTGAATCGGTTGTCGATTAGGACCACTCTCCACCAGACTTAAGTATCCGTCAACGACGCAAAGCACACTTGCCAACGGATGAGTGATATTGGAACGCAGGCCCCGTGGATATCCTTGGCCGCCAGGGCGTTCATGAACTTGGCTAACGATCACTCGTATTTCATCGGTCGCCATCGTTAGGTTTCTTAGCATGTCAGAAGTAACGTAGGGATGGCGTCGATAAGCGTCTCGCTGCGCGGGGGTTAGCGTCGCTGCCGGATCACGAAGTTCTGGTGCTAGTTGGTACAGGCCAAAATCGTGGAGCAAACCCGTTTGCCCCAGAAGTTCCACCCGATCGCTTTCAAGCCCCATTTCAATTCCCGTATTGATAGCCAACATCGACATTTGAGCACAGCGATTAGCAAGCTGATCCTGTTTGGCCCCAAACGTCATCGACGCAATCGACTGATCGCAATCGTCCAGCACCATCGACAGCAAAGTCTGTGGAAGCGCACACGCTCGCTTAACATCATCGTTAGAGAGTACATCGATATCACGGCCTAGCTTTGCCAACTCTGAAACGCTTTTTGACAACTGTTTTCGGAACGCTGCCGCACGGACCGGCGAATAGGCTTCCTTGCTTCGATCTTTGCGTTGTTGGATCGGAGTTTGCTTGGAACTTGCCGATTCCTTTTTCTTTCTTGGTCTCTTGAAACTCTTCGGACCGGATTTGCCTTTTCCCAGAAGCGCGTCAGCATCCTGGGCAGAAACTTTCAGAAACGACGTACCGCGTTGAATCAGTTGGTCGCGCAGGCTGGCGGTCATGGCATTGCCTGCCGCCAACAAAAGAATCCCAAGGTCGTCGTTTACGTCAAACTTACAGGGAACCCCGATTGCAATGTCTTCGATCGCAATCTCAACCAAATCTGAATCCGTCATGCTACGCGTCCCAAGCATTTAGGAAGAGAAAGGGGAAAACGCTTTTCGCAACACACAATCTAACGAACTTTCACGAACCTTGTTAGCACGCGAACAAACTTCACCAAGGCAAATCACTTTGTCGCTTAGCTCTCCGAACCGATAACGCAGTCGGCTCGGAGAGCCGAGCGACATTGCCCAGCGACATTGCCCAGCTTGAAAAACTGAGTTGCCCTGAAAAAATTCAGCGGTCGATAATTAAGGAGCTTAAAACAACTTCGCCCCCTCTACAGATCCCTCGCCGTAACATCGGCCTTTTGCAAAGCCTTCCTTGTTTACCCTTGCGATGAACCATCGAGTTCGGCTTTCAATCGTTCACGAAAGATCTTGCTGTTGTGACGGATATCAACGGGAAGAGGCTGATCGCGTATAATGATTTCTTTAATTCGCATCGTCAAAGGATTTCGGGAAGCCAGATCCAACAAATCCGCTTGCAGACGTTCTCGATCCTTATTCGTTTTGGGAAGACAATCCGGCAGCAGCTCAATCAGAATTACGGGCGTTTGGTCTTGTTTCGTGCCGCGACCGATCAGCGCGCTACGATAAACCGACGGATGTGCATTGAAAACGGCTTCGCAGGGAACCGTGTATAGCGTTCGGTTGCCAACAGTGACGCGATGGGCTTTGCGACCACAAAACCAGAACCGATCCTTGGAATCCAAGTAGCCAACATCACCCATCCGGTGCCATACCTGGTTTCCATCGCGAACCTTGTGAAAGCTGTTCTGATCTTTACGAACGATGTACTGGTCTGTCACCATTGGCCCGCTGACCATCAATTCACCGATCTTGCCCTGCTTTAATTCAGTGGTTTGGTCAATGGAATCGATCGGACCATCATCGATCGCGACCACTCGCCACGAAACACCATCAAAGCGGGTTCCCACGCAAACGCCTTTTCCTTTCGCAGACGCGGGACCGGTTTCCGAAATGATTTCTCTAGATTCAATCGAAGCAATCGGCAGTGCCTCGGTCGAACCGTACGGCGTCAAAATCTCTGCGTCAGGGTGAACCAAGTATCGCAATCGATCCAACGTCGCCGCAGGAACAGGAGCACCGGCGGAAAGAATCCTTCGTAGCGTCGGGAATGGCTGCGAAAATTGATTCTCATTTGCCCATCGAACAACCGTATTCCAAAGCGCTGGTGAACCAAACGCTTGGTCGATCTCCCACTGCGCCGCTGCCTCGGCTAAACGGCGCGGATTTACATCAGCAGGACGAGTCGGGTCCATGTCCGGGATGATGGTCGTCACCCCCATCACCGCGTCAAACAAACCGAACAATGGAAAACATGCTAAATCCCGAGACCCGCGTTTGATCCCATAGCGATCACGAATTCGGTCGATTTGGGCATGGAAGGTACCGTGCGTGTAAAGCACCCCCTTGGGCGGCCCAGTTGAACCGGTGGTGAAGATGATCGCTGCCGGATCCGATGAATCAACCTTTGGCAGTTTGACATCGTCCGCGTTTTTCCCCAGTTCGATAATCTGGGAAAGCGTCTTACCGCCCCAAAACCATTTTCGACTGTACCATTGATCCCCGACAGTCACGTTCCACTTGGCACTTGGAAATCGCCGCGACAAAACCGTGCGTATGGCCTGAGCCTTTGGGATGGCCATGAATCCATCGGACTTCGCTTCGGAAAGACATCGAATAAGATGCTTGCGTCCAATGCCTGGATCAACCAGCACAACCGTCGCACCGGCCTTTAAAAGCGCGAAGGTCAACTCGATAAATGAGGCACCAAACGGAACCAACATTGCAATGCGCATGCCGGGCCGGACACCCCACTTCACCAAGCCTTTCGCAATCGCGGTGCTTTCTTGGTCTAGCGAACCAAAGGTGGTTAGTTTGTAGCTGCGAGTGGTATCATCACGAACCGGCCCGTTAGGTTGAGCGATCGCAATCGCAGACGGCAACAAGGAAGCCATCACCGTCAATCGATCCGCCACGTTGCCCGTGCTGTATCGCGAAACCGCCGGTTCAGGATCACGACAACTGTGTTCAGGTTCCATGGGTCGCCAATGCTTGTTCTTATAATTCTGAATTAAAACACGGTTTCTCTCGTAGCGAAAGTCGCCAAGAATTTCAGCATCGGCCGTATCACTGGCGATTGCCGAAACTCTTGGCGAGTTTCGCTACGGAAGTCTCCTTCGCTTACAAACCGTCAACCGTCGACTCGACAATTTGCTGAGCGATTGAAAAATCACAAACTCTCTGTGCCGCTTTCCAACCAGGAATCGCGTTGACCTCGACCACCCGATACCCGTCTTTCACTTCGCTGTCGTCGATCAAGTCGACGCTGCCGTAAACCAGCCCAATCGCATCACAAACTCGATTGGCAAGTTCGCACTGCCAGGGTTCGACATCGACCGCAGCGACCTGCCCGCCATGGTGATGGTTGGTCCGAAAGTCGTTCGCATTGGTTCGACGTAGAGCCGTAACATGGGGGCCAATTTTCAACAATCGCGTGTCACAACCACCGGGCGGAATGAAACGCTGCAAGTAAATCGTAGCCTCCAACTGATCAAGCGTCGAAAACGTTGTATGAGCTAGATCGGCGGAAGAGACGCGCATGACCCCTCGCCCTTCGCCACCAAAAACCGGCTTCACAACACAATCACCACCAAGCTCGATCAGTGCATCGACCGCCGACTTGCGTGATTGAACGACGCGAGTCTCGGGAACCAAGTAACCCAAGTCCGAAACGACTGACAATGTCGCATACTTATCGATCGCGATTTCAAGTGACGCTGGTGAATTGACGATTCGATGACCTTGCCGATGCAGGCAGTGAAGCGACGCAAGCCGGAACGTGACGCGTTCCAATGTCGATACAGGCATGGTCCGCGTCAAAACCACGTCGAACGAATCTAATTCCCCCGCTGAACAGGTCACGATCGTTCGGTCACTCACTTTCGCTTCAAGCGATTCGTAGCCGGACCATTCAAACGAGCATCCGCAACGCTTGCAGGCTTGACGAAGTTCATTGGCGTGCCAGCCTTCGCCGCCACCGAGCATCAGGATCTTTAGATCGCATTTCATGTGAACGACTGGATCAGAACATTAGTTTTGAACTCGCCGGTACGCCAAGTTTTTCCTGATCGCAAGTTATGGATGACAACCACAGCGGGCGAAAACAACATGGGATCAACTTTGTAAAAGTCATGGTCGTAATCTTGAAAGACATCCGCGAACGGGCGTCCATGATCGGCCGAGCGATTGCTTGGAATTTTTAAGACGATATCGTCAATCACCCCATCATCAGCATCCATCCATAGCGTCACCGTGGATCCGTAAAGAATCGCATCATTGGTTCGACCAATCCCCGTGATGGTATCGCGAGGCTTTGCCGGAGGCGGCAGCGGAGCATGGCCGGTGGAACAGACGATTTGCGTGACATCGAATTTCAATTCATGCAATTTGTGAACCGCTGTTTCAACGCTACGCGCGACGACTTGAATCGCCCCCGCAATCGATGTGCTTGGTGCGATCGCCAAATGCAAGCCTGACGGAGCGACGCCACATTGATCAGCGATGGTTTGGATTGCGGATTCAGTGGGAAGCTTGTCGGATTCCAAAACGCCGACCACCGAGGACACCGCTTGGACAAGATTAAGTGATTGCAGAGCCTGTTCGCGACCGCGTGCCATTCGCATCGGACCGCTGCCCATTGCAAAAAAATCATCGGTTTGGATCGGCCATCCAGCGTATTGGCAACCCAGACAAGACACCAACGGATGATCGCTGCGAACAAAGACCGCGTTGGATGACGCGTAGGTTTGATAATCACAGGCCGTTATTTCAATATCGGCAAGGTCTCCCATGCATAGCCGTGCCAAGATCAGGCCAGCGGCAAGCGACCCGGCCGTATCAATACCGGCATCGAAGATCGATGCACCCGCGATCTGATGAGTCCGGCAGTGAATGTCGCTAGAGTTTTGCGAAGCATCCGTAAAAAGCTCTAATGCAGACGCGTGGGCAATCGTTTTTTGGCATTCCAGTGAGTTCATGGACGTTATGGTTGCGACGCCGCCTGTCGATGTCCAGTACGAGCAAACAGTACGGGCAACAAGACCAGCTGATTTTCTAACTCAGCAATGCAATCTGGTTTAGCAAGACGGTCGACAAACCCTGCAAAACCTCAAAACGCCCCATCCCCCAGGACCACTCAGTTAATGTCGCTCGGCTCTCCGAGCCGAAAGCGCTGCGAACTGAAAGCACTGCGAACTGGCAGCGCTATCGGCTCGGAGAGCCGAGCGACAAT
>CAYVAN010000048.1:13063-25039 GCA_964449225.1 uncultured Rhodopirellula sp. | reverse complement strand
AATGCACCGGGTTATGATTGCGAGTCGCTGATCAGATGATCGAGTCCACAGTTCCTAGCGACGTATTCCTGTAACGCGAACACCAATTCTTCTCGCGTGCTGATGCTGCCTTTGAATGGGCTGTTCTCCATGCCTCGTTGTAAATCCGGATAAATCGCTGCATCCTCGGCCAAGATTTTTTTAATGACGGACGATTTGAGACGACCCCACATTGATGTTAGCGTTCGCGTGAATGCGGTTTCTTTTTCAGCGCGGAGAATAAAAACAGAAACATCCATGTGACATGTGGTCGCGGTAACCGGCATCAACGTCATGACTTGCAGCATGGCGTCGATGCGGATGATGAACAAACCTGGGAAACAATGATGCAGTTGATATTGGTGATCGCATCCGGGTTGCAGTCGGGGCACAACAAAGTCAGCGAGTCGTCGGTAAAAATCAGGTGCAATGGTGGTCGAACGCATGATGGTTCCACTGTCGTGGATTTCGTGTTCGATGTCTTCTTCCGACGCCGCTGCCCGCAACGTTTGGGGATGCACTGAATCCAAGTGATAGGATTCAACGGTATTTTCGGCGACAATTTTCCAGTTTGCTGGAAAGTCATACTGCCAGCGGTCGACTCGACGCCAACGATCACCCGGGAATTCTTGCAAGACCGTTTGGGACTCGCCCAGTTGTTTGGCGATCGAATTGGGACGTCGATTGAGGTTAACGAAGATCAGCGGACCCACGACCGCTGTTTGAAACTTGGTCAAACATTCTGGGCCGCCGGGCATGGGGCGAAAGCTCTTTGCGTCAGGGATCTTTCCTGTTTTGCCAGATTCGGTGAACTCCCAGCCATGATATTGACACTTGATCACCTCGCAGTTGCCAGTGGGTTGATGCGAAAGCATGCTGTGGCGATGCGGGCACACGTTCAAATAGCCATGAACTGTTCCGCTGGACTTGCGAATCAAAACGGGCGTTCCCATGACGTCTTTGGTCAGAAAATCGCCTTCGCCCGGCAGGTCCGCTAAGCTGCCGACCAAGTGCCACTGGGGCTTGAAAAGCTTTTCAAGCTCATCCTCGAAAAGTTGTTCAGACGAATAGTGCTCAGGCAACAAAACATGGGGAAGCTTGGATTGGTGAATGAACATTGATTAGCCGATGCGCCGCTGGATTTCTTTCCAACTATCTTGAAAACCAAGTGCTTCGATCCACTGCGATAGATAGACGTGATCGAATTCGTTACCGTGGCTTTCGACAAGACTGACGACATCAGCTTGGTCGATCAAGTTTGATGGGGCTTCGCAGACAAACAGCAAATGAATGCCCTGTGTGCTACGTGGATGACCCCAAAATGACATTGCGATTCGGCCAGCGATCGCCACCGGAATTCCGGCAGCGTCAATCGCGGGCCAGATTTTTTGGAGTGATCGGATCATAACACTAGGAGGCATCATCGGTCTCTTCTTGTTGCTGTCGTTGTTGCTGTTGTCGTCGCAGAAATGCTCGTTCGTATTCGCGAATCTTTCTTGCTCGCCGATCCGCATTCCATTGCCTGTAGGCTTCCGCGATATCGCCATCAGGACCGATCTTGTGACGCAGACCCGCCATCAACATTTCGTGTGACGATTCCATCGCGATGTGCCAACGCCGCGTGTTTTCGCGAACCTGTTGCTGAGACGGTGGTTCGGGTTTCTTCATTTGCATTAGAACCGATCTTGTTCAGCTTCGGCCCAGGCTCTTGGCTCGTCTTCATCCCAGTCAACATGGATGACGCTGGGATTACAACAAACCGGACAATCTTCGGTGTAGGTTTGTGTTCTGCCACCGGCTGGATCGACCGGGATGACAATTTCCTCGCCACAGGCGTCGCAAATGTAGGTCACTTCGTCTTGCATGGTACGGAACCTATACTAACGTTTCGCTTTTAGTAAAACCGGCATTCGTTTTCCTTCCAATCTTTTTCCTCTTGCATCAGTGTACCGTCATGGCTGACCGCACCAAGCAATCAACCGCCGTTGATCCGACAACTTTTCTGTCACGGTTTGGATTGCAGTCCTTTCGTCCCGGTCAGGATGATGTCATCGAAGCAGTCGCCAGTGGTGTGGACGTGATGTGCGTGATGCCGACTGGTGGCGGGAAAAGCCTTTGCTACCAGTTGCCCAGTTTGGCTCGGGACGGACTAACGATCGTGGTTTCGCCGCTAATCGCGCTGATGAAGGATCAGGTCGATACGCTGCGGTCGCTCGGGATCAACGCAAAACTGATCAATAGCAGTTTGTCAGCGAGCGAACAATCGGCCGTTATGTCCGAAATGGCCTCGGGCAAATTAGACCTTGTTTACGTCGCACCCGAACGACTTCGTAACAGTCGCTTTTTAGAAGCGACTGAATCAGCCAACGTCAGCTTACTTGCCGTTGATGAAGCCCACTGTGTCAGCGAATGGGGCCACGACTTTCGACCTGACTATTCGCGGTTGGGGCTGTTTCGACAGCGGTACTTAAATGACGTTCAGACAATCGCTTTAACGGCGACGGCGACACCGGTGGTTCGTGACGACATCATTTCGCTGCTGAATTTGAAGAAACCAGCGACATTTGTAACCGGGTTTGCTCGCACCAATTTGCGTTTTGGTGTCACTCACACCAAAACGGATGCGGCCAAACAGGAACGATTGATTTCGATCGTCAATTCTCATAACGCCGATGGCAAAAAGGGCGCTGGGATCATCTACGCGGCGACGCGAAAACGATGCGAAGAGATTGGCGAATGGTTACCAGAGAAACTCGAAAAACCGATCGGTGTCTACCACGCTGGCTTGGATCAAGTGGGACGTCATCAAGTTCAAGAAGCGTTCATGTCGGGCAAGCTATCGGCGATCGTCGCGACCAATGCCTTTGGAATGGGGATCGATAAGTCGGATATTCGGTTCGTGGTTCATTACAACATGCCCGGCAGTCTAGAAGCTTATTACCAGGAAGCGGGCAGAGCAGGGCGTGACGGTAAAAATAGCGAGTGCGAGCTGCTGTTTTCATATCAAGATCGCTACATCCAAGAGTTCTTTATTGAAAATCGATATCCGTCGCGTGAAACCGTGCGACAAGTGCATCAATATCTGCTTTCGCGTCAAGAAGATCCCATTGAACTGACGCTGGACCAAGTCAAGGAAGGCGCGGGGTTGAAAGAGGGTAGCGAAGCGGTTGGAACCGCTGAAACACTGCTTGCCCGTGCGGGTGTGATTCGGCGACTTGATTCCAGTGCTGGGCAGGCGATGGTGCGGATTGACTCTAAATCACCAACGCTGCTTGATTTTCTTCCCAAAGAAGCTCGGGTGCGAAGGAGAGTTATGCTTGCGATTGAAAAAGTCGTTGGTCGCCGCCGAAATGAAGACGTTTACGTCCAGCCCAAACGGTTGATGCAGTTGGCGGATGTTGATCGCGAACAACTATCGCGGACGCTGCGGGAACTGCGGCGGCTGCGGTCGTTTGATTATGTGCCGCCGTTTCGTGGTCGGGCGATTCACTTTATCGATCGGGATCGTTCCTTTGATGAACTGGATATCGATTTTGATGAGTTAGAAAAACGCAAGAAGGCTGAATTTGCAAAGTTGGAAGCTGTGATCGGACTGGCCAACACCGCAGGTTGTCGGCAACGCGTTATCCTGGACTACTTTGGCGAAACAGATTCGGACAATTGCGGTACCTGTGACCGATGCAAGCCAGCCGACGGCAGTCCTGGTCGCGCGGCCGATGTCTCGTTGGGGGCTCCGCTGAAAGGAGTCGACAACGCTGCGCTACTGCGAGGGGTTCGAGTTGTGCTGAGCGGTGTGACGCGGATGCATGGGCGGTTCGGCAAGACCCTGGTGGCGCAAATGCTATGTGGATCGAAGAACAAAAAACTACAGCAGTGGCGGTTGAATCAATTAAGTACTTACGGGCTGCTTTCAAGCTTGCGACAAAGCGAGGTGGTTGCCGTGATGGAGGCCATCGCCGAGGGGGGGATGTTGGAACAGAAAGAAGTCGATGATCGGCGACCGACTTTGCATGTGACACCGGCGGGCAGGCAGTTGATGATGGAAGGAACTGAGTTACCGTCTTCGATTCGGATGTCGGTCCCGCTGGCAAAGAAGTTGGCGATGTCGGTGGCTAAGTTGGAGGCTGCGGATGTGCAAACTGAATCTGCGGGAACTGACAATGCACAACCCGATGCTGCGCTGTCGCCCAACGATCAAGAAT
Organism: uncultured Rhodopirellula sp.; assembly: GCA_964449225.1. Taxonomy (GTDB): domain Bacteria; phylum Planctomycetota; class Planctomycetia; order Pirellulales; family Pirellulaceae; genus Rubripirellula. The sequence goes on along the minus strand of CAYVAN010000048.1, from coordinate 20,819 downwards.
TGTCCGAGCTGATCGATGTGATTCGGCGATGGAGAAGTAAGTCTTCGGCTGCTCTAGGCATTCCGGCCTATCGGATCTTGACCAACGCGACGATCGAAAGGCTTGCTCAGGCGAAACCAACCACGACCGAGCAGCTGCGGTCGGTGTCAGGTGTGGGGAAGGCGACGGTTGAACAGTTCGGTGGCGATTTGGTTGCGCTCATTGACGTTGCGTTGAAGACTGCATCGTCTGGGCAACGGGAGCAAGATCGTACAGATGTGGGAAAAGGAAACGCTGACATACTCGAAGTGTCAGCGGGTAAAGCGTCCTGCATACCGTCTAATCCTGAGCCTACGACCGACAAAAGGGGAAAGGCAACTTCTGCGCATAGCCAGAATCTTGATTCACCTCCTCAGAAAATCGATGAAATCAAGACGATTGACGAATCCAAGCAAGCAGACGCTTACTGGACCTGGCGGCTGTTCCGCGACGGTTATTCGGCGTCGCAAATTGCAGCAATTCGCAGGGTGGATGTCACTGAATTGGCGGACGACCTAAAATTGGCGGCACGCGCGGGGCACTCAATTCGCCCCGAATGGGGTCAATCTTCTGACGGTTAGTCACTGGGTCGTCGAAGCACTACAATCCTCGGTAATCGATCAATCAATGTGTCGTGCAAATGCTCGGCCACCAGAGATAGCTGAAACGGATAAACCGAAGCACATGGATAAACCTAGCAATTCGAACGCTCCCGAGGACAAGGAAAATGGTCCAGCAAAAAGGGGTAACAATTCACTGCTGATCGCACTGGTCATTACGGCCTTAGTGATGATGTTATTTTACGGCCGTAGCGAAGAAAGGTCGGTGGTTACCGCAAAGTTCTTTTATGACCAGCTAAAAAAAGAAAATGTTCAGTCGGTTCGAATCGACCAAGAACGTGTGGTTGGCGATTTCAAAATTCGTCCCGATGTTCCCAAGTCGATGCGAAAAGTTGATCAGGACAAGGGATCCGACGCGGGAACCAGTGAAGAAGATGAAGCAGAGCAGGGCACCTACTTGAAAGAGTTTGCGTTCAATCGTCCCACCGACGCAGGTTGGGTCGTAGAATTCCAGCGAGAGCTTCGCGAAGCCGGGATCGAGGATTTTACTTATCCCGAACGCGATAATACCGCAGAAGTCATTTACTTCTTGGCGATGGTTGGTTTGCCGTTGGGAATCTTGGTTTTCTTTTTCATGATGTTGCGGCGTTCGCGAAGCGACATGATGGGGGGGGGCGGGTTGTTGTCGGGGTTCAGTAAGAGCCCAGCCAAGCGATTTGAGGCGAGCGACAAGATGGTTACGTTTAGTGACGTTGCTGGCTTGGAAGGCGTCAAAGCAGACTTGCAAGAAATTGTCGACTTTCTAAAAACGCCCGAGAAGTTCCAGGCTCTTGGCGGCCGTGTGCCGAAGGGGGTTCTGCTTAACGGACCTCCTGGCACCGGGAAAACTCTCTTGGCCCGCGCCGTCGCTGGCGAGGCAAGCGTTCCCTTCTATTCGGTAAACGGGTCTGAGTTTATTCAGATGTTTGTTGGTGTGGGTGCCAGCCGAGTGCGTGACCTATTTAAAACAGCAAAAGAAAACAGTCCCGCGATTATTTTCATTGACGAAATCGATGCTGTTGGACGTCAACGAGGTGCGGGTTTGGGTGGAGGGCACGATGAACGCGAGCAAACCCTCAATCAAATTTTAGGCGAAATGGATGGCTTTGGCGGAAACCAAGCAGTCATTGTTGTCGCTGCAACGAATCGGCCTGATGTTTTGGATCCCGCATTGTTGCGTCCAGGCCGTTTTGACCGTCATATCACCGTCGGTCGTCCAACGATGAAAGGCCGTGAAGCAATCTTTAAAGTTCACGTCCGTGACGTTCCACTCGCCGAAGACGTCGATCTGAAACGCTTGGCCGCAGGGACGGTAGGGTTGACCGGTGCCGATATTCGCAACATGGTCAACGAGGCGGCACTCTGGGCGGCTCGCCAAGATAAGAAAATTGTCGACATGAGCGATTTTGAGCAGGCGCGTGACAAGATACTGATGGGGGCGAAACGTGAAGAGGTTTTACAGGAGAGTGAGAAGGAAAAGACCGCTTATCACGAAGCCGGTCACACGTTGACCGCTTGGCACCTAGACGGGGCAAACATCGTCCACAAGGTGACAATCATTCCTCGCGGTCGCGCGCTCGGTGTCACGCAATACGTGCCCAGCGAAGATCGGCTTAGCATTTCAAAGCGAGAGCTCGAGCATCAATTGATTGTACTGCTGGGTGGACGTGCTGCTGAGAAAATTATCTACAGCGAAACTTGCGTCGGTGCGGAGAATGACCTCGAACGGGCAACCAGTATCGCACGACGAATGGTCACACATTGGGGGATGAGTGCCAAAATTGGTCCTGTTAGTTACAAGACAAGCGATGAAGATCCGTTCTTGGGACGCGAGATCCATCAAACGCGTCAATTCAGTGATCACACACAGGAGATGGTCGATGAAGAAGTCGCTAGGTTGTTGTTGGAAGCTGACCAGAAAGCTGAACAGCTACTTCGCGAACACCGATCCGAACTTGAAGCAATCACAAGGGCACTGCTGGAACATGAAGAACTTGGCGAAGCAGAGCTAACAGAGCTGATCGGGGAATCGATTCAGGTTCGCAATCGAAAGGGCGAAGGTCCGGCGCAGATCGTGCAGCCCGAAAGCGCAGCCGAGCACAGTCCCGGGAGTGCAGTCCAGAAAGATGGGTAGTGCTGAAAGAAAGCGTAAAGAAAGATGGGCAGAGCCCGAGTCCAGGTTCTAGCAGCCTGGCTTTCGCCGATTCAGTCTGCATCAAACGGAGCGTCTAGTTAAACCGAGCCCCCTGTTGAACCGAGCCCCCCATGGCTAAGAAGAAAAAGAATGCCAAACAGCGGGCCTCCTTTCGAAAAAGCCATCAAGGTCGGGTGCGTGATGCAGATCTAACGCGAGATTATCGCGACGGTCAATCTGATAAACTCGCTGATCTAAATCTCGGTGAACGGGTCAGTGGTAAGGGTGATTTGACACGGAAGAGAACCGTTGTCAGCGACGCCGATCAGTCGGATGAAAACGCTTCAGAAAAAAATGCACAGCTTCGCTCAGGCCGTGTCATCAGTGCCCATGGCCTGAAGTGCAAAGTATTAGACGAACGCGGTTCGATTTACGATTGTGCGATTCGTCAGGTACTAAAATCGCTCAGTATCGATGGCCGGTCCGCAGTCGTCGCGGGTGATTTGGTGCGGTTTCGTGGCGATACCAAGATCGACGGTATGATCGAGCATGTCGAACCGCGACGCGGCATCATCAGCCGTACCAGTCGTGGCCAACAGCATGTTTTGGTTGCAAACGTCGACTACCTGCTAATCATTGCCAGCGTTGCTGAACCATCCTTAAAGCCAGTTTTAATCGACCGTTTTCTGTTGACCGCATCTCAATGTGATGTTCAGCCCGTCCTGGTTCTTAATAAAGTGGATTTGGTTGATCCCGTGACGTTACAGCAGCTGATTGGCGTCTACGCATCAATGGGTGTGCGGGTGTTGATGACGTCGGCTGAAACCGGTGTGGGCGTAGATTATCTTCGGCAGTTGATCGCCGGAAAACAAACCGCGCTGGCGGGTCAAAGCGGAGTCGGCAAAAGCAGTTTGCTAAACGCGATCAGACCCGGTTTAGGATTGGCAGTGGGACGAGTCAGTCAAGACAACAGCAAAGGTCGGCACACCACGACTGCAACAACGCTAATCCCGCTTGAAGATGGTGGAGCTGTTTTCGATACGCCTGGTATCCGTCAATTTAAATTGTGGGATATTTCTGCGGAAGAAGTCGCTGGTTTGATGCCTGACTTGCGGCCCTACGTCAGCGGATGTCGGTATGCAAACTGCTTGCACTTAAGCGAAGATGATTGTGCGGTTAAAGACGCCGTCGCCGACGCTCGGATCGATGCAAGACGCTACGATGCTTACTGTCACTTGCTGGAATCTGATCTGCTGTTGGACGAGTGATCATGAAGGTGGAAAGCAGGATCATGGAGCGTTTGTCGTGACCTTAGCACTTGGTTGTTCTGTTCTCGCGGCTGTGTAACGCAGATTGTTGTTTCAGTCCGGTGACTGATCTTGGCGATTGTCTCCCTCGGGTGCATCGCCGAGTTTGTTCTGGGTTTTTCCTTCGATGTCCTTTTCTTCGCTATCGGGTGTACTTGGTTCCACGAACGGTCCGTGAAAAGGATCGGTGCCCAGCTCCATCGGCGGATCGTTATCTTCCTGCAGATCGCTGCCTTCAAGTAGTTGTCGCATCAGACCGTCGATGGGATCCTCGCGTACTTTGGTGTTTTCGTCGTGAGCGATTTGACGAAGGTGAGGCCCGTAGTTGTTCGATTCGTTGATGACAACTGCGAGCAACCGCTTCAGTTGGTTATCACTGATGTCACCATCTTCGACCGGTAGTGCCGCTTCAACAACAACGTTCTCGGTGCCGCTGTAACGGCCGATGACCATCTGATCGTTGCGGTATGCCATTGCCTCCCAAACTCGACATCGACCTTCGCGGCTGAATTCGTCTAAGTGAACCAGCGGTTGGCTGCGAATCAGAATGCATTCGCCGTCTTCGAGCAACCGAACATTAATGCCTGTCTTGTTGCCGAACATTAGAAACCAAGATCCAGATTCAGCATCCTCGCCCGCACGGAAGTACCGGAGTTCTTCCTCTTCAAAAAAAGCTTCAACGCGAAATCGATTGACTGCCATAGCGATGTTCCTCAAATTCCTAGAATACGGCGAACCAAGCTTTAGGCCCACCTTCTAGGTTATCCCGTTTTTGCCAACGGTGAACAAAAAAGTTATCAGAGCGTAAATTCAAAGCGGCGCGGGCAATGACTGACCAAGTACAAGAGACAACGGCAATCGGAAAGGTTCGTCCATCGTTCTTGAAAGCTAAACCTGGGGCGGGTTTGCAACGCGACCGTCGTCAAGCGATGATTTCGCGTCGGTTTTGAACGTAATCCCATAGGACAAAGCGATCCAAGTCTTTGCCGCTGGTGAAGAACACACGGCCTTGGGTTGTTTGCGCCAGACGCTGGGCAAACCTGATGTCTTCCTGATTTTGAGACCAACTTGGAATCAAGAAGATATTGATTGTGATTCCTTCTTTTTGGCACATGGCTGCTTCACGCATCGTAGCTTGCTCGGTCCGCGGGTCCGGCGGATACAGCATGTACAGTTTTTCGTCTTCAAAGTGTGCTGTCGGCAATCCATCGGTTATCAGCACGACTTGTCGGTTGGGGGTATCGCAGGTCGCCAGATTCCGCCGAGCAAGTTGCAGCGAATGTTGGATGTTGGTGAAGTGAGGATGAATCTCGGCTTCGCTAATGTCCGGATCGCTCATGTCGGCGTACAACTGCACCCATGGATCATGGATCGTGACCGGTTTGGGCATCATTTCAATGATTTCGCCGGGGGTTCGCAGCTTGGCGAAGGTGTACATTTCGATGAACTTTAGAAAATCGCCGGGGTATTCACTTTGAATTAAACCCTGCAATGCAAGAGCCATGCGTTTTACATTGACATACTGGCCGTCGTACCGCATCGATCCGCTCATATCCATGATCACCGCAGTCGCACACTTAGGATGATTGCGTGTTTGATGGACTTCGATGTCGTCACTGTGAAGCCTGATCGGACGCTCGTCGCCTTGACGTAAAAGCGCGTTGATCACAGTTTGGGGCAGGTCGATGTTTGCGATACTGTCGCCAAACTCGTAGGGCTTGGTTTGTTGGAGCTCCACGGCACCTTCCCCGATGATGTCCCCTTCGTGGCGTCCTGTGCGAGACGGAGCCAGTTCGCTGAAAACACGCTGAAGCAATCGGCTTTGAAAAATTTTGTAGGCTTGCGGAGTTAAGCGAAAGCCGCCGCCGTCTTTCTTTTTTTCCAAACCCTGACGCTCAGCTTGTTCACGCATCATGTTTTCGATCTGCTGTCGCATCTCTTCCAATTGCTGCATGTCGCTGGGCTGTGCGAACTCAGAGAGCAACTCCATGTCGATGATGCCAATCTGAGCATCCTTGGAAGCATCTTCTAGTTGCTTTAACAGCTCATCGATCTTTTCAAGTTCTTCTTTGACCTCCAACGCTTTCGGCACCGTCATCGATTCGTTACCGGTGAAGTTGTATTTGGTTGCCAGCTCTTCGACGTTGTGCTTGTCGCTCATTCGAGCAGCCAACTTCATTAAACCACGTGCTAAATCGCTGTTGTCATCGCTGGTGCGATACCACAACTGTTCGATCATGTACGGTTGCTCGTAGTTGACCGCCTTTTGAAAGGTCTTTTGCATTGTCTTAGGAACAGACAGGTTCTTGGCCGCACCTCGATAGGCTTTGCCTGCCTTTTTTAAGACCCCCTTGGTTTCGTAGGTGGCCAAAATTTTACGTCGACGCTCTTCCAGCATCGCCTTCATCATGTCCAGGCTCGGGCCAAGGCCAGCAATTTGGCTCGGGTCCAGCTTGACAGCTCTCGCGAGTTCTTCTTCGGTAAGGTCACGGTAGTTGCCATACATCATCGCCTGTTCAAACGCCGGGGAAACAAGGTCCGGTGGCGGTTGGTTGGGTGGCGGGAATGCGGCCGGATCATACTTTTGGTAGGCATGAATGATTCCGCCGAGACGTTGCTCTGTGTGCGGCTTAGAGTTCATACTGAATCTTCCCGTGGCGGCTACTTCGGCTTATTTTTTCCATCGCGTACAAACCCGCTAGGACGAATTCCACACAGCTGGCACGGATCGCCTCATTGTCGCTGGCGTTGACTTCAAACGCTTTTTCCCATGCCGGTGGAACGCTTGCCAATCGCTCCGCATAATCGCTGCTGGGTAACATATCGCCGACTTCGACTCGCACTCCGCCACGGAAGATCTCAGCAATTTCACCGAGCCCGTGTTCTTCGACGTATTCCGAAAATACGACTCTGATCGCTTCAGCAATTGTCGCGTCTAGAACCTGCGTTTCACTCATTTGATGGGTTCCCATCAAATCCAATTCCAATTTTCCTAGCGAGCTGGAATACAGGTGGCCAAAGTCGCTGATTCGAGGGACCGCAGGTTTTTCGCCATGGACAATTCCCCGCTGGCGAGCCGACGCAACGAGAGTTCGGAAATTAGACAGGGAAAACCTAGCAGATACACCAGAGGCGTGGTCGATATACTTGCTCTTACGAGCTTGCACTGTGATCTCTTCGACAATTTGGTACATGAAATAGGGAACGGAGACCGGATAGTCGCCTTCCAGATCGCTGCCCAGTTCTTGCTGCAAAATCGCGATCCCTTGGTCTCGCTCGCTAGGATAATGGGTTTGGATGATCGATCCGATGCGATCCTTTAGTTGCGGGATCACCTTACCGCTGCGGTTGTACGTCGATGGATTGGCGGAAAATAGAATGACGACATCGAGTTCGAATTGAATCGGATAACCTCGAATCTGCACGTCGCGTTCTTCTAGGATATTGAATAGTCCAACTTGGACCAATTCATCCAGTTCGGGCAGCTCATTCATCGCAAAGATGCCGCGGTGCATGCGTGGTATCAATCCAAAGGACAATGCTTCCTCGGCGCTCATGCTGACGCCGCCGGTCAGCTTTGCAGGGTCAATTTCGCCGATGATGTCGGCAAACTTTGTGCCCGGACTTAGCCGCTCGGCGTATCGCTCGCTACGATGCCACCAAGCGATTTTGATGTCTTCGGGATCATGGGTTGCGAT
>CAYVAN010000048.1:0-13053 GCA_964449225.1 uncultured Rhodopirellula sp. | reverse complement strand
GATGCCTGAGGAGCAGGAATTCAGGCGGTAACGGCCCGGATCGCTGGGCGAGATGTTCGGGATCATGCTCGGCGACGATGCGTTTGCCGAGCCCCGAGATGGGCTTGGTGGGATCTTCGTGAACGGGCAACTCGGGGTGATCAATGTAGGGAATCCATTCATCCAGAAACCGCGTCAGCATTCGCATGATGCGGCTTTTGGCCTGACCTTTTTCGCCCAGGAACAACATGTCATGTCCGGCTAACAATGCCAAGTTGATTTCGGGTATGACCGTGTCTTCATAGCCAACAATTCCAGGATACAATTCCTCGCCGCTGGAAAGCATGCGAGTGAAGTTATCGCGAATTTCCTGCTTAATTGTTTTTGAGGTCCAGCCGCTACTGGTCAGTTCAGCTAGGGTTCGCTCTGGCGGCATTTGTGGGCGGGCAGTGGTCACAACAGCATTCATGCAATCATTATCCTTCAGGCGTCGCGCAAGGTCGTAAATCGAACTGCACCCATTGTAGGCCAGCAGACAACCAGCGATCGCATTCAAAAGCAGCGTCTGGTTCCGTAAGGTCCGGGAAGGCTATGGCTGCTGGCTGCTTCGCATGATTGATACTGTTAAATCACTTGACGAGACGTTTTCCGCGTCTTGTGGCGAAGTGCTTAATTCCAAACGCTCCCCTGTTTCCGCATCTCTTAGAGAGCAAGCCAGGATGGTTTCGGCGTTAGATAGCTTGATTTCCCACCGCAGCGAATGTCGCCCCGCTGGAATTAGTACACGATTCGTCCGGTCAAGTGAATCGATTTGAACGGGTTCACGATTGAGAAACACTGATTCGCTATTGAGTTCAGACTGTGGCGATAAAGCTAAAATCACCCACTGGTCTTTTTCGCAGCGAAACGTACCTTCAAACTCAATCAACGCATCTGACAAGGACCGTCGAAGCTGTCCTTCGATTGATTTTAACATCGTCGAATTGATGCCGGCATCAAGTTGGTATCGAAGTCGAATGCCCAGGTCTTCGCCTTCAAGCGTCATTCGTCCCACCAGCCAGTCGTTAGCCGAATTCACTTCCATTGCAGAAGCGGTGTCGTCGTTTGGCGTTTCTAACAAAGGTGAATTGGTTTCCGATTTCACTGCAACTGGGATTTCAGCGTCGGGATCAGCGGCTTCCAAATCCTCTGTCAAATGGGACGGCAGTCGCTGCTTAATCGCCTCGATTTGTTGCCTTGCATTGTCCTTGGCGGTGGCCCCGGTTCTTGCAGAAGACTGTTCCAGCAGTTCGATTGCGTGCAATCGAACTTCAAACGCCGCACGACCTGACAAGCGTTCGGCGACAGCATTCCACTGGTTTGCCATGTCAGCCCATGCGGTTGCATCCGAAAAAAAGGCATCCTCGGTGTGCATCTCAATTTCAGATTTGGAAATGGCCGCCAATCGTGGATCCGAAGTCTCGGCCAAGAATCGCAATCCTTGGCACCAGTCACCAAGCACCAAACAATGATACCGACCCAGTGAACTACCTCCGCTGACATCGGCTGGAATGGATTCAATGTTTCCGTTTAGACGAATTACCCTTTCCGCCGACGTTGCGAGGCGTTTCGCGTACTTGAGCGATTTTTGATAGCTGGCGATAAGCGATCTAAGTCCGACTTTGTCAGAATCTGTTTCATCAAGTAGATCTGCCGCAAACAGGTCGGATCGCAGTTGGATTGACGCTAAAACTTCACCAGCTTGGTCGATTGCCTGGCGTTTGATCAGGGTTTCGATCAATCCGAGCCCGGCAAAGAAGAACGGTTCAAGTTCCTCTGGCAACGTCACATGCTCACAAGCGTCTATGTAGGACTGCTTCCAAACATCAGCTTCGTCGATCTGATAGGCATCCAAGCGTGAAGCCATACTCGTTAGCGACGCGGATCGTGGCCCAGGCTGTAACCATTCAAAACTACCCAGAATCAACCCCGCAGTGAAATGGTCGACCGATCCAGGTGAGTAATTTGACTGTGCGTTTGTGACCCAATCGCGAATGGTTGGTAAGTTAAGCTGGGTGATGCTTACACCGTCGGCGTTGGCAGCTTGTAGTATCCTACGCCGCGCCATCGCGATGTCCTCGGGGAACGGAACAGCAAACAAGTCTTGCGTTACGCCTGGGGATGATTCACTGGCCTTGTCAGTCGCGGCTTTCATCACATTGGAGGTCGATGAATCAACCGCTTCGGTTTCCATAGGTTCGATGTCGATCGATTCCGTTGGTGACGCTTCTGTAACAGCGATAGGTTGACTGGTAACTTCGGGTAGCGACTCGATGACTAGCTTAGGTTCGATAGGTAGTGTTTCTTTCTCTGCCACCAGGTTGGGCATCTTGCTAGGTGATGGGGGCGTCGAGGCTTCGTCTGACATTGGCATCCGCGTAACCGTTCCACCAACGAAGTTTTCGTTTTTGCGCATGACGGATGGTGTTTGTGATGGTTGCGTTTCTACCTTTGCAATCGATGCGTTTGCCGCCATTTTTCCAGAGGGATCTTTCGGCAGGTTTTCATGCACGGAATTCCATCCCAATACCGATCCGGCCAAGATTCCGATCGCAGCCATCGACGACCAAATCCAGATGTTCCGCTTCGACCTGTTTCTTTGACGTCGAATCCGTCCGCCCGATGCAAAGTCGTGATCATCAAGGCTTAGTTGCCAAATCTCAGCGTCATTGAGTTGCGCCGTTGGCATTGCAAAGAGATCTTCGGTGATATCCGGTTTGCCAAAGGCATCGGAAACAGGGGGTGGGACGGGCCGCGCTGTTTCGAAACGTTGCGTTTGCCGCACTGGTTTGCTGATATTGAAACTGGTCGCCCCCGCAGCGGTCAAAGCAAGCGGAAGAATTCGCCCAATGTATGCCCGTTGGTGTGGATTGGGCCGTAACCTGGGGTCCAGCAATCGATACGTAGACGTCACCACTCGTGATAGCTGTAGCCAAGTTTCGGCCCAGTCTGAATCGCTGGTGTGGGTTCTGGATGCCACGGTATCAGCGTCGCTAGGTTGGCTGTTGGCCGGATGATTTTCATTAAGGTTATGATACGAAGATGCTAGTAACTCATTCGCCAGCGGCATCGCGTTGCGGGATGCCGCTCCACGGATGACATTCAAGCGAACCTCGTTTGGACGCACTCCTAAACGTCGAAAATCTTCGACATTAAGATCTCTGGATAATGCATTTTGACGTGACATAGTTTGCGAATCATTCGCCGCTTCTGGCAACACTCTCGACAAGTGGGTGGAATTAACCCAGGGGAAATCAGTTTTCAAGCTGACAATGTCGTCCGGCTCTTCGAGCCTACATCGATATCGGCTCGGAGAGCCGAGCGACACTAACGAACGCTCCAAAGTGAAAAAGTGATTTGTCCCGGAATCAACCCGGGGCATCTACACCCTGCATTATCGCATGCCCGAGTCTAATAATCCGATATTCTATGCTGTGAAAATGCAGATTGATTGGGATAATGGCTTCGGTTTGCTCGGACGCCCCTAAGCTACGTTAAGGGATCTTAGGCCGTTTTCTGTTCGTCCCAGGCTATCGCCCATGCTGCGGGTGAAGTGGCTAAGGGAGATCGATTTGCATCCAAAAAGCGCGTTTTCGGTCAGCCCTACGGCGTGTGTCCTCCAGCATCGTCTTCAGATCACCGTCAAAGTCGTGGTAGGTCGGCCGGGTGCCGTAGCGGACAACGATCTGCTGTGCCATGTCGATACCTTGCATTGGCCGTAGACCCAGACGAATCTGGTCGCTTGGAGCTTTGCTGACTCGGATTTGGTTTCCAGTGCCGATGGAACCTGCGACGGTTCCTGAGCGGATTCGAGATGCCTTGTCCCATAGAATAGGATTGATATCGATGCCCGGCTTCAATGCACCAAGTTCAAGCCACCAAAAAAACTGGTCACCGCGTCGCATTGTGTTCAATTCAAATTCTTGTGGCATCGGTTGGCGGGCATGCTGAGTCGTGTTCATCCATTCAAACAGGCGAGGTATTTCATCGTAGAAAAATTATCGGCCACGCCCTCGATACATGATGACCAACGCATCGTGATGGAACGACATGTAGTCGTCCAAAATTGCGCTAGCGCTCGCGTCAACATTTCCGTCCAATTCACCCATCAACAAGTACATCGGAACGAACCGAGCATTGGGTTCATAATGATGAATTGTTTTATCGGGCGTCGCACTGATCGAAATCATACCAGCCCAAATGTCCGGGTGCGCTAGTGCGATGTCCCAAGCTGCGGTGGCGCCTTCTCCGTGTCCAGCAATGAAAATTCGGTCCGAGTCAATGTTGCACCGGCGCATCGAATCCCGCATCGCGACCAGCACTCGTTCATGTTCAACGGGTGTGTATTCGTAAGTTCGCTGAGTATCGCGGCTCCAAAGAGGGGCAACCACGACGAAGCCATTTCTAGCTGCATGCCCCAGTCGAGCCTTTGACTCGCTGTCGTAAATACCCGACCACCAATCAATCTGATCGTTGGGGTCACCACCTGCTGCGTGAAGAGCAACCAGACATGGGTACGATCGAAGCGGATTGTATTCAGGCGGAAGCTGAACGAGGTATTTGGCACGCTCCGTTTCTACGCGAAAAAAACCTTCAATTTCTTTGTTCTCTGAGTTATCAGGCCAAGGAATTGTCGGCGTTAGCAGTGGCAGCATCCGGTCGACGTACTCTGGCAGAGCCCCTTCCAAATTCTTCAGCGCGACCAAGATTGCTTGACGACGTGTCGAATCTACATCGCTTAGATATTCAGCGACCAGATCGCGAACCTGTCCCAAGGAAGCGGCAATGGCTAGGTTTTGGACACCGGAACCCGAGCCCAAAAACCAACCGCTGATGGCAAGCGCGACGCGGTCTTCGATTGCAATCGTTTGAGCATCTTTTAACCGCGAATAATCACTGAGTCGTACCAGCGTATCAGCCGAAAGTCCGGTTGCAATTTCATCGACGATGCCGGCAATTTTGGCTGCTTGGCCTTTGGGAAGTTGGCTTGTTTGATTGCGAAGCTGGGTGACGAGTTCCTTAGAGTTTTTCTCTTTCTGTAACAAGCTCGCGACGGCATCCTGAACCTTCAAACGCGTAACGCGGCCGACATCATTGGTGGGGAAATTCTCTAGTATTTTTTTCGCAAGTTGATATTGCCCGGATTTCGACCGCGTCTCCGCTTCATCAAGTAGCTGCGACGCCTGTCTTTGCGTCAGTCCAATGAGTTGCTGCTCGAGAGATTTTTCGTTTGGGAAATCACGAATGGTTTCTTTTAGTGCTTCTTTGGCGTCGCCAAAACGGCCAGCAGCGATGTAAAAACGAACAACTTCGAGCCGCCCGCTTAGATCCTCGCTGTCGATTCGATTGGTGAAAATTTGGTTCAACGAAGATGACGGCAACGAACTGGTGGCGACCCGCATGTCCCACAGCAAGGTCGGTTGTCCTTGTGCTGGCTTAAGTGCAATCAGTCGGGCATATCGTGGGTTGAGTTCTCGTATTCCTTGAATGACGTGAACTGGTCCCTTGGGGCCGTTCATCCTAAGTTGGCGTCGGCCAAATTCATTGAAAGGTGAAATCGCCAGAATGTTGCCTAAACCCGCGACCAATTTTCCGCCAAGCGGCTTAGGTTGCCAGATTTCAATCGACTGAGTTAGGTTTGGTTGCTGAATCGGAGGTGCGATGACCATCGACTTGCCGTGAATGTACTGGCGTCTTAAACCATCATCGATCAACCAGATCGGACGCACGTTGACCTGGTTCGCTGCTGCCGCACCAAAGCCCTCTTTTAGCGATGCGATCTCAGCCTTGGAACCTCGCAAAACCATGCCGTTACGAAGTTGAAAGACTTGTTCCGAAGAAGCCGTGTCGACGAGAAAACATAATGCTAGGGCGGCCAGCAATAACGTCCGCTGCACAAAGGCAGGGCAGGGTGGTCTTCGCATCAATCGAAGGAAAACGCTCACGAGGTTTGCTCTCGCGTTGCGGTCGTTAACAGTGTTGCAGCACGCTGGATTGACCGCCCCAGCGGGGCAACGCCATCGCTGACGATACGAACCGTTGGCAGGGTGCGACTTACCCAATCGCCGCTGTTCCATTCGCGATCACGAAGTTCATTCCACCAGAGAAATGGATCGCGATGCAGTCCAATGCTAGGTTCTATCGTGCCTAATTCAGTCTGGCTCGTATCCATGGACGTCAGTCTCGGCGTGTCCATGTTGGGATCACTTGTGCGGTGCATTGCGATGATGACTGTCAGGCAGGCTGCCGTTGCAGCCGCGACCAGCGATCCACCTCTGATTGTCGGTCGCTGGCGGACACGGCGAGAGGATCTGCTGGCTTTCACAGGGGAATCGATGTTGATGGGTGTTTGGTCATGGGGTGATTCGGATGCCAACGATGTTTCGATCCTTTGCCATAGTTGCAGTTGGTATCGGCATGATGCGCAAAGATCTGCGTGTTCTCGCATCTGCCGATTTGGCAACCTATCGCGGCGGTCGAGGAAGCGTTGAAATTGTTGTTGGAATTCATCGCACTTCATGATTCACCCCCGATGATGAATTTCGAGCGACGATGGCGTCACGATGGATCAAGCGTTGAATCAATTGTTGTCGAGCTCGGTGCACCCATGTCTTAACCGTTCCCAGCGGATGACCGATCTGCTCGCTAATCTGCGCGTAGCTGAGTTCTTCTTCATGGAACATTTTGAAAGCGACTTGCTGCATTTCCGGAAGCGTCGCAATCGCGATGGTTAGTTCTTCCTTTAGTTGATCCGCCGCTTCGGTCTGCGAACTTAATTCGCGAACTGGTTCGACCAAGCTTGATATGGAATGGTGGCGAATGGGATTGTGCCGAACTGCCTGCCGACTTGCCAGAAAGCTGCGACAACGATTGCCAGCAATTTTTGCTAACCAGGGTTCCAGCGGACGCTTTGAATCCCATTGATCGAAGTACTTAGCAAAACGTGAAAATGTTTCCTGTGTTGCATCCTCCGCATCTTGCCGATGCCCGAGAAACTTCATGCAGATTTTAAAAACCAGCGAGTGATGCTGATCGATCAGTGCAGACATGACCAAGTGTTTGGTGTCGCCCAAGTGACCGACCGACATTTGGCTAGCCGGGACTTCGCTTGAGTTGGTCATCGGCACCGTAACGGTTTAGGTTCACTATTATCTTCCGCTGAAGAATCGCTTCAGTGCATTGTCGGCCGCATCACGAGAATTGTCCGTCATTTCTCGCTTTACGCTATCGGGCAGTTTGCCCGGCTTCTTATTTTTATCAGGCCGTTTACGAATCGAATCAGCAGTCGATTCACTCACCGACAATTCGCCACTCTCGTCGATACCTGCCGAAGACTGTTCTCCGACTTGTTCCAGTTGAAATTGGCGAGTTTCCGGATCGGACAATTTTCTCACTCGATCGATTTGGTCGGCTTCGTCCAACCAATCACTCACGTCGACAGGTTCAAACTTGCTGTCGTTGATACCTGCTTCCACGGTGCGTGCGGCGGCATCACCGACATCGGTAACCTCCGATTTCTTGACGCCTTGAAGCCCATGTTCCAACAACACCTCAAAAAGCAATTTGCCGATGCGTAGCATGTCACCGGCCTTCAAAACCTTTGCCTTATCAACAGGCAAACGTTTGTCGTTGACGTACGTCCCGTTTCGGCTTTTCAAATCCTGGATAAGGACGCGGTTCTCTTTCAGAACGATGATGCAGTGCTTGCGGCTGACTGATTCACTCTTGGGTCGCAACTGGCACGATTCACTTCGACCGATCAGAAATTTCTCGCTCGAGATCCCAATCTCTTTTCCTTCATGACTGCCGGAACGAACGATTAATTTGACCTGCATGAATCACCGCTTACGAAAAGGCGCACGTCGAAGGAACGAGGGAACAGCAACTTGAACCTCTTTCCTATTCTAAACAGATTATCGGCACTGAGAATGCCAGACTTGGTTGCTAAAGTGGCTTATCGTACACTAAAGCCACTGCTTCCCACCCGGTGGAGTCGTGGTGTGATTTATATTAGGTGCGTCCAATAGTAAGCCACAAACCACCCCGCCGCAAATTAAGTTACCAAATTTAGCTCGGAGTTTCCAATGGAACTTGGCGACCATTGGATCAATAGGCTGGTTTCTAAATGTCTGGTGATTGGATCGATTAGATCGCTTAGCGTCGCAATTTTGGCACCTAGATCAATCAGTCCCGGTAATTGTGGGGCATGGGAACTTGATCTGATCAACAGGCTGCCGTGCTGCAACAGGGATTTTCTACCGCGTCGCTGGGCACTGCCAAGCACTTTGTAACCAGCAACAATCAGGTCTTCGCTTGTCCGTCGCCCGAAACAAAGCACCGGTTCATGGTCACCCTTGCTTTTTGTTTGCCGATCGCCCGACTGAAGTAATCGATAGGGAGTTGCGATGGCTCCGAATTCTCGGATTGCCTTAGCGATCGCATGGTGAACTGCGGCGTAAAGCCGCCCATTGGAACCAATCGAGGTTCTGACTCTTGGTCCGCCCGTTTCAGTTGTCAGCGGTTTGGTTGCGATGGATTGGTGATCGTCAGGAATCGCAATCGAGTACGTCAGTTCGTGATGATGGACAATCGCGCCTCCACCAGAAGCGCGTCGTACACAGGGCAGATTCGCACTTTCCACGTGTTGTTGGCGATCCGCCAGTTTCTGAAAGTATCCGAGCGACAATGTGGGCTCGGACCATTGATAAAACCGCAGGCAGGGTACGCCGCTTTGATCAACCGATTCTAGAATCGCTTGGTCCAGCGACATGTTCATCGCTGCGGATTCGGCATCGGTTAATCTACCGTTGGAATCCACACCAACCAGACGGCCAGCCGACTTTACGTCATTCATAAAGCTGGTTTTCGTTTAACCGGCTTGGGAACACTGTTTTTCGTAAGCCGCATGGTCCATCAGTTTGTCGCGTCCTTCGTCGCCGCTGACCTTGATGCGAACAATCCAACCAAAGTTCAATGGATCTTCATTCAACTTTTCTAGGTTGTCAGGCAGTTCGCTATGAACTTCGACCACGGTACCGCCAACTGGACTGTAAAGCGGACTGACCGCTTTGACAGATTCAACTTCGCCAAACTCATCGCCTGCGGCAACTTCCTTGCCCACTTCGGGCAAGTCCATGTAGACCAGGTCATTGAGTTGTTCGATTGCAAACGCAGAAATTCCGATCGTGGCGATGCCGTCATCAGAAGTCAGGTCGGCCCATTCATGAGTTTCTGCGTAGAGCAGAGAAGCAGGATCACGGGACATCTAATTAGTTTCCTTCTCGTTTGTAAAAAGGCAGCGGAACCGCCGTTGCGTGAATAAGTTTACCGCGGACATCGATCGCATAGCGTGCTTGGTTAGACGATGCAGTGTCAACGTAAGCCATTGCGATCGGTTGTCCAAGCGTTGGCGAGGGCCCACCGCTGCAAATGTTTCCAATCGGGTTGCCCGAATCGTCCACAACTGGACACCCATCACGAGCCGGACGCTTGCCCTCGATTAGCAATCCGATGCGGCGTTGTTTGGGACCATCGGCGTAAACTTTTCGTAAAGCTTCGTCGCCGATAAAACTACGGTCTTTCAGCGTGCAGGCAAATTTAAGCCCCGCTGAAATTGGGTCAATTGTTTCACTAAGTTCGTGGCCATACAGAGGCATGCCAGCTTCCATTCGCAGCGTGTCACGTGCACCCAAGCCAGCGGCAGCAAAACCTTCGTCGCGTCCGCAGAGCAAAATATTCTCCCAAATACGCTGAGCCTCTTCGGCACGAACAATCAACTCGAATCCATCCTCGCCGGTGTAACCGGTGCGACTAACGATGACCGGCTTGTTGAACTGGTCAGTAATGACCGCTCGATAGTATTTTAGGTTGGAAGGATCACAACGGAAAAGTCGCTTGCAAACATCCATGGCTTTGGGCCCCTGGACCGCGATCATGGCAGTCAACTCGGTTCGATCCGACATGGTGACAGTTGGAAAGTCGGCCAAATGCGGAGTAATCCAGTTCTTGATTTTTTCCCGGTTCGATGCATTGACCACCATTAAATGGAATCGTCGCTGCGACGGAGTTTCAAGATTCGAAACCAGAACGTCGTCCAGGATGCCGCCCTCGGCATTACAAATCAAACCGTATCGCACTCCACCAACGGGCATGTCTTTGACCCTCCGGGTCAGCAAGTGATCCAACAGATCCTCGCTGTGGTCTCCATCAAATCGAAGCCGCCCCATGTGGGAAACATCGAAAAGGGCCGCAGAAGTACGGCAAGCCTGATGCTCCGTCACGATTGATGAGTATTGGACAGGCATTTCGTAACCTGCAAAGGGCACCAATTTTCCGCCAGCGGTGCGGTGCCAATCCAATAGAGGCGTTGAAAGCAGATCGGTAGTCATTGCGAAATCTTATGAAGGGGTAGCCGGGTTCGCTATGGAAGCCGCAGAAGTTTACAGAACCGCCGCTTCTACGCCATTAGGGACTTGTCTATCCCAACAAATCTCTTTTAAGTTGGTTTGGCGGACGGGTGCTCGGAAACCCCATCACAGGTAACCCGGTAACAAGTCCGTTTGGTTTTTGTTTAAACTCTCGTGCGAATCGCTCAATCCTGATCGTTCCTCGCTACGACTTGTTCCTCCTGACCTTTTGCTGCTGTCGATGTCCGAACTATTACCCGTAATCGACGCTGGACTTCCCGTTGGGATTGTCCCACCCTTTGCTCAACGTCTTCGAGATGAAACCGGTGAGGTTTTGCAGCGAGGCAAAGTTACGGAGTTGCAAATCAATCTGGGCAAGCTTTGCAACCAAACATGTACGCATTGCCATGTTGAGGCCGGGCCAACTAAGAAACGCGAGAACATGGACGCCGAAACCGCTGAGCGGATTCTTGATTTGGCCGCTGGTTGTGATTCGCTTGCGACCGTCGATTTAACCGGCGGTGCGCCCGAGATGAACCCGCATTTTCGTAAAATGGTAAAGGCATTTCGTCAGCGCGGCTTGCGAGTGATTGACCGTTGCAATTTAACCATTCTGACTGAGCCAGGTTATGAAGACCTTGCCGAGTTTTTGGCTGAACAAGGCGTTGATGTTGTTGCATCTTTGCCGTGCTATCTTGAGGACAACGTCGATGGCCAACGCGGTAATGGTGTCTTCGGCCGCAGCATCGATGGGCTTGGGCAACTCAATCAGCTGGGTTATGGGAAAGCCGATCCTTCAAATCCGTTGACACTAGACCTCGTTTTCAACCCCACCGGCCCGTCGTTGCCACCCGATCAGGAGCAACTTCAAGCCGATTACAAACGCGAAATGCATGCTCGATACGGAATCGTTTTTGATCAGCTGTATTGCATCACCAATATCCCGATCAAACGCTACGCTCAGTATCTGAATAAACGCGGTAAGCTGAACGATTACATGCGTTTGTTATCGGATCATTTCAATGCCGAAGCGGCCCAACGCGTGATGTGTCGTTCACTAGTGTCGATTAGCTGGGACGGTCTCATCTACGATTGTGACTTCAATCAGATGTTAGAGATGCCGATTGGCGGCAAAGAAAAGACCACCATCTGGGACATCGATTCATTCGACCATTTTGCGGGGCGGCCAATCACGACGGCCGATCATTGCTATGGCTGCACCGCTGGTGCCGGAAGCAGCTGTAGCGGCGCAATTACTTAAAATTTAACTCCTATTATCGCTTTTTGAATATGTTGAATACTGAATCTGCTGTTCGTGAACGTTACTCCGCCGCTGCTGAACAATGCGAGGCAGAGCTTTGTTGCCCGGTCGATTACGACGCAAAGTTCTTGGAAGTAATTCCAGACGAAGTCATTGAACGCGATTACGGTTGCGGCGATCCGTCAAAGCATGTGCGGGCCGGTGAAACCGTTTTAGACTTGGGCAGCGGAGGTGGTAAAATCTGCTTTATCGCATCACAAGTTGTCGGTGCCGAAGGAAAAGTCATCGGCGTCGATATGAATGACACGATGTTGGATCTTGCGCGACGTAGCCGAGCAGTCGTTGCGGAGAAAGTTGGTTTTGACAACGTCGATTTTCGGAAAGGCAAAATCCAAGACATGGCGATCGATCGAGATGAGGTCGACCGTTACCTAGCCGATCACCCGGTTACTGATGAATCAGGTTTGCAAGCGTTGGAGAGTTTCATCGAAGAGATGCGGCAAAAACGACCGATGATCGCTGACGAATCAGTCGATGTGGTGGTCAGCAACTGCGTTTTGAATCTCGTTGCCCCTGCGGAAAAAGAACAGCTTTTTCGCGAGATTTTTCGCGTCTTGAAGGTGGGAGGCCGTGCCGTGATTAGCGACATCGTTAGCGATGAGCTGGTCCCAATCGAAATGCAGCAGGATGCCGATTTGTGGAGCGGTTGCATCTCTGGTGCGTTCCATGAACATGAATTTTTGGATGCATTCAAAAGAGCGGGCTTCCAAGGTGTCACGCTTGAAACGTTGCAGGAATCACCGTGGCAAACGGTGGAAGGGATTGAGTTCCGATCTGCGACGGTCATCGCATACAAGCCAGCGGATACCGACTGTTTTGAACACAATGAAGCCGTGATGTACCGTGGCCCATACGCAAAAGTCGTCGACGATAGCGGGCATACGTTTCAGCGAGGCAAGCGAACCGCAGTATGTCGCAAAACCTTCCAGTTGATGACGGGACAAGCCTACGGGAAAGACTTCATCGGCATCGAACCGCGAGTCGAGATCAGCGAAGCAGATGCAAAGCCATTTGAATGCACCAGTGGTGACCAAGTGCGATCACCCAAGGTTACCAAGGGCAAAAACTTCAAGCTAACCATCGCTGGTGAAGATTGTTGCGGCGATGAAGGATGCTGCTAAAGAGCCTGGGGCCACGAGACACGCCGGAGCATTTCCAAGTTTATTTGGAGATGTTGTTTAATTGGAAGATGGTAGGCCGGAACAAGCGAAGCGCAGTTCAGGCAATTGCATTGCACGGTGTTGGATTAAACCGTGTTGCATTGCACGGTGTTGCATTGCACGGTGTTGCATTGCACGGTGTTGCATT
>CAYVAN010000047.1:24354-25055 GCA_964449225.1 uncultured Rhodopirellula sp. | reverse complement strand
GCCAACAACCTTCCCGCTAAGTGGCGTCATTCCGGGCTGTACCGAGGGCCTGCAATTGGTCGGCGAAGGCGGCATGATCGAATTAGAAATCCCAGCCATCCTCGGCTACGCAGGCCAATCGCAGCCCGGCATTCCCCCCAATTCAACGCTGCACTTCAAAGTCGAATTGCACGAAATTCGGTAACGCTGGGTTCGCCCACATTCTTTCCAGCGATCTTGTTGGCCGTCGCAAGACCGGCCACGGCTCGGTTGCTTGGGCCTCAGAAATAGCCTGAGACCTGGCGGTATCAGCTACGATTTTCACCATGCTTTAGGACGCACAACGCAGGGCAAGTCAGTTTTTCAAGCTGCGCATTGTCGCCCTGGCTCCCCGAGCCGACAGCGCCATTGGCTCGGAGAGCCGAGCGACAATGGGAAACACTCCAAAGTCAAAAAGTGATTGGCCCTGACGCACAACGGCACTTGGTTGACATTTAACTTGATCCGCTTATCCTTTGTTCCATCATGCACCGACCATTTCCCTTATCGATTATCGACCGCGTCATTGCCATTGCTGGGCCATGACGCGGGGATCTTGATTTTGGGACACCTAGACTGAGAGCTTCACTTGCTCTTCCTCTAAAAACCGTCAACCCAATCATTGACCCCCGAGGCTACTGAGCCGTTCGGGGGTTTTTTCGTATAACGTCAAAACCGTAGTG
>CAYVAN010000047.1:406-24344 GCA_964449225.1 uncultured Rhodopirellula sp. | reverse complement strand
CCTAAAAACCGTTTTTTTTTTTTTAAAAACAACAAACACGAATTGTATATAAAACAAGATCCACTACCACGATAGCTTGCTAGCCGACACCATCCTTTTCTGACAAACAAACTTATGTCCGCGAAAACCATACGAATCTACGACACGACCCTTCGCGATGGCTCGCAGGGCGAGGGCGTCAGCTTTTCACTTCAAGACAAACTCAACATCGCCCGTCGTTTGGCCGAGATCGGCATTGATTACGTTGAGGGTGGATATCCGCTATCGAACGAAAAGGACGTGGCGTTCTTTGAGCAGATTCGCAAAGAGGATCTTGGCGACACAAAGATTTGTGCCTTTGGAATGACACGGCGGCGAAGCATGAAGGCGGCCGATGACCCAGGAATGAAAGCACTGGTCGCGGCCCAGACGCCTTGCATCACCTTGGTCGGAAAAACGTGGGACTATCACGCCACTGACGTTTTGAATGTGACGCTCGATGAAAATCTAGCCATGATCGGAGAGAGCACCGAGTTCTTGGCAGGTCATTCGGAAGTCATCTACGACGCCGAACACTTTTTTGACGGCTTCAAAGCCAATCCAGACTACGCGATCGAAACGCTCAAATCTGCTGCTTCGGCAGGTGCCAAGTGGATGGTGATGTGCGATACCAACGGGGGAACGCTGCCCGAGGAAATCGCTGCTATCACGGCAACGGCAATCGAAAAACTGGCCGACTATGATGTCCAGTTCGGTATCCATACTCATAACGATGGCGAACTAGCGGTAGCGAATTCGCTGGCTTCGGTCGACGCCGGTGCGTGCCAGGTTCAAGGAACCATCAACGGGATCGGCGAACGTTGTGGTAATGCAGACCTTCTTTCAGTGATGGCAAACTTGTCACTGAAAAAAGAAGGTTACAGCGTTTTAGGCGGCCGTCCGCTGACCCACCTGACCGAACTAAGTCGCTACGTCTACGAAACCGCTAACTTGCAGTGGCGCAATGGGCAGCCTTTTGTTGGGCAAAGCGCTTTCGCACACAAAGGTGGCATGCACGTTCACGCAATCAACAAGGCCGCCAGCACTTATGAACACATCGACCCCGCGATGGTGGGCAACGAACGGCGTATCCTAGTCAGCGAGTTATCCGGACGCAGCAACATCGTTGCGATCGCAAAGGAGCACAATATCGAAGACGACCGTGGCTTGATGGACAAGATCCTGGCCGAAGTCGTGCGATTGGAAAACCAAGGTTACCAGTACGAAAATGCCGGCGCTTCGTTCGACTTGTTGGTTCGCAAGATCACCGAAACCTTTGTCGCGCACTTCAGTCCGATCAAATATCGGATCGTGGCTGGTGACCGCGACAGTGGCAGCAGCAACGTGTTTGCCGAAGCGGTCATCAAGCTAGAAGTCGGCGACAAGTTGTGGTTCGATGCAGCCGAGGGTCACGGACCGGTCAACGCTTTGGATGCAGCGCTTCGCAAGGCCCTGGTTGGCAGTTACCCCTGCTTAAGCGAAATGCGTTTGATTGACTATAAAGTCCGCGTTGTCGATTCCAGTTCCGGAACTGCCGCATCCATTCGCGTCAATATCGAAAGCAGCGACGCCAGTGAGACCTGGGGCACCATCGGCGTCAGCGAGAACATCATTGAAGCCAGCTGGCAGGCACTTGTTGACGCGGTCGAATACAAACTGCACAAAGAAGAGATGCCACTAGGTGGTTGACCCCCAGTGCGATTCGCTGGCCCGTCAATTTCTTGCAGTGAAGCTCGCCAAGAGTTTCGGCACCTGGAAGCCGCTCTGATAGTGCCGAAAGCCCTAGATCATTTCCAAGTAGGTTAGGCAACGTTGATGTAGGCCGGAACAAGCGAAGCGCAGTTCAGGCAATTGCATTGCACGGTGTTGAACTGCACGGTGTTGACCTGCCTGAACTGATTGACCTGCCTGAACTGCGCTTCGCTTGTTCCGGCCTACATTGATTTTCGAAATGCCCTAGTTTGGTTTGGGTTGCTGACGATTCATGCCAGCTCTTATTGCTGTGATCTCGGCTTACTTCAAGCGATCCAAGATGACATCTAAAACGAGATGTTCGGGGGCATCGTAATTCTGCTTGATCATTTCAAAGTGGGACACTGCGACTTTGACCTGGTCCTCCACGCCTGTGAACCTAGCACTTTCAACGGAGACAATTCCGTCACCCTTTCCGGCGGAGAGTTCGTCAAAGCTCTCTAGCAGCGGCTTGATCCGGGGACGAATCAGACGCAGCAGAGTGCCTTGCTGGTCCATCGACTGTAAAGCTTGACGTAAAGCAATCACCTGCGATTCATTGACGGGACTAACGGTTCCGATGATGGCGGTGTAACGCACGTCGTCGCGGCGGTCTCGTGAATTGAGCGATTGCAAAAATGGCGAACCAGGGATCAGGTCTCGGACACCTTGCGATGAAGGGCGATGCAAGATGACGCTTAACATGTCATCCGTATCCATCCCGTCGGACGTAAACATGGCGGACAGCGGTGGCAAGCTGGCCCAATTTGACCCCTGATGCGGCGTTCCAATCGTGATCAATTGTTGAATAAAACTCGGATCAAGTGCCAAGGGATCCTTCGCAGCTGATTCAGTCATCTGACGTGCCACCAAGCCTCCCATCGAATGCCCAATCAAGCAAAGTTCGGGCGCTGGGTCACTTGCTGAAAATTGCCGTTTTAACGAGATCATCGCTTGGCTTGCAGATTCGCTAATGGATCGTTGATAGTCGTACCCCACTGATGCGCTCGCCAGGCCAAGCTTGCGAACTTCCGCTCGCATCGCATCAAACACTTTGGGTCCGCTGTTCATTCCGTGCAAGAAAACGACCAACGGCTTGCTAGCCGTTCGATTAGCCCAATTGGAATCCAGATCGACGACTAGCGATGACTTGGCGATTGACTTGGCCGAGGGGCCTACCTTGCCAACAAAAAAACCCCGTCGACATTTCAACTTCAAAGCTTGTCCGCCCAACTCATCTTTCCCGATCGAAAACGAGATCGCATCGCCAGCGGCCATATTGATCGTCAACAGAGTCAGCATCACGGATGGGGCCCCAAGGTCCAAAGTGCCGCTGGGCAACATTTGCTGCAATGATTCATGGTCCAATTGAAGCTGGTCCCCAAGCTGGCTTGCGACATCAGACCACAAAACTTTGCCATTGACCGATGGAATCGATAACTCGATGTTGGAATCGTCCAAGGCGATTGAATCCAGTGAAAACAGAAGTAAAATTGCGAACGCTAAGAGGGGCGAAAGTCGATAATTAAACATGACGACAATTACTCAAGGCATGGTTTCGATAGATTAACCTGACCGTCTCCGCTGCAAGGTAACCAGGGCGTTTCGAGCTGCCCGGCGGACCTGGACGTTGGGGTCAAGAGTCAGTTTTTGGATCAAGCTGATTAAAAGTTCATTCGGCGATTGGACTTTGCTTGCCAACGTAATTGCAGCGAGCCGAACGTCGACTTGCGTGTGTTTTAAATGGCGGGCAAAGAGGTCTTCGCGACTCGCATTGGGTTCAATCGGATCAATCCCATGACGTGTTTTAATCCAAGATCGTAGAACTCGATCCGTACTCAAAACTTGTCTGCGATTTTTCGCTTCCAACTGTAGGCCTTTCGCGTCGACAGGCCCCAGTGGATACGCGAGATAGTCATCCAGTGAAAACGAGTTTCGATAACCTAATGGCTGACCAGTTTCAGTAGTCCATGGTCCAATCAACAGAACTTCGTTACCAATGTAGGCATGACTAGCGAAGGTACGAGACTCCAACTGCTTCGCGACGCTGGCACTCTGACTAGAACCGTTCAAATCGATGCCATCCAATGCATCAGCCGGCAATACCTGATAGCCCAACGTCGAAATTAGCGTCGGCAAAAGATCAATGTGCGAAGTCGCAAATTCAATCGCATCTGCCGATGCACCAGGGACGTGAATGAATGCGGGAGTGAAGGTTTGGGCCTTCGACAATCGTGTGCCATGTCCGATTGTTCCGTCATCTAATAGCGATTCACCATGGTCGCCAGCCAATACAATGATACGGTCGTCTTGAATTAGAGGAGCGGCGATTCGATCGACAAAGTGAGCTGCATTTCTGTATCGATTCACAATCTGTTCTCGACCAGAATTTGTGAATAACGACACATTCCACTCTGCGGCCCATGGCTCAAAAATTTGATCCTGGGCGGCAGAATGGAAAGGCGCGTGGGTGGAATACAGATAAACGACCGCGCATCGAGGTTGACGCGAAATGGACTTGTCAAGAAAAGCCGATGCACGCTCGATCGCCCTTTCATCCGACGCATTCCAGTCAACCGGTTCAATGACGAATTCATCATAGACCTGATCGTTGATGAAGCCTTCCATGTTGAACGTGTCCCAACCCTCGCTGCCTCCAAAAAAACCGATTTGATAACCCGCTAAATGAAGCAAACGATTTAGCAGCGGTTCAAATTGGTCCGCGTAGGGAAACCAAGTAGCCTCCAATCCATTGACCAAGGAAAAGATCCCAAGATTGCTGGAATTCCCGCCTGAAACATGATTACGCAACAACAAGCTACGCTCAGAACACTCAAATAAGTGGGGCATCACCTCAGCCGTTAAGACTTCGGGCCTCAATGATTCGACGATGAAGATCACGATGTCCGGCTTGGGCGTCGCAGCGTCAGCATTCTTTTCAATCGCAACCAAACTTACTTGCTTAAGCTGATCCAGCCGTTTGGAAACACCATCAGCTAAGCTTAGGCCGTAAAGCCCGCTGCGCACCGCTTCGGGGCCCGATGGTGCAGCCATCCCCTGGCTCCGATACCCCACCATGCGAAATGCGCACCAAGGATGCCGCGTGGAATTGTCCTTCATTGACGCGACGATGTCGGGGTACCTGATCAGTGAAGGGATTGAAATCAATCCAGCCAAAATAATGACGGTCAGCAAGACGGTCCACGGCGACACATCCCCTGGGCGATCCGTGGACCATCGAGCCGAAGCCCAAGCGGCGAAACGATGGACCAACCATGACAGAGCGATGACGCATACGATTGCGGTGATTGCAATCCCAAGAGTGACCGCATCGACATAGGGCAATAAGCCCGGCAGCAGTGACGATGCAATGCTTGCTGTCGTTGCAGAAAAGAAGCGTTCACCGATGCGGTGAAAAACCACGCAGTCGAGAAAGAAACAAACGGGGATCGCTAAAAGCACAATTGTCGATAAGCCAATCATCGCCCTGGGGAACCAGCGACACAGAACCATCAAAGGCAATGCAAAGATCGCGGTCAGCGAAATGGATTGTGCGGCAAGCCAGCCATGAGCCGCAGCAAACGAAAGCGGCAATGAGTCGTCTGCGGCACGCCCAAGCGGATAAAAGGCGGCAATGATGAATGTCGCTGCCGCAGCCGCCAAACACAATAAAACAATGCGTTTTCGTGCATCAAATCCATTGACGGAAGGCCTCAGACTGGATTCCCCGTATGTCATGTCGAACAATATTCCGCTTGCCGCTAAGATTCTGACTCAGTCGCCGTTCTAACTTAGCAGAGTATCACTGAAGTCGCTTGCAATGCCAACAACCAATCCCTCCGATCAATCGCAGCCCAGCAATCAATCCCAGCCTGCCAATCAGCCTAGATTGGACGCTAACGAAATCCCGAACCGCTTTGATCATGCAGAAGCAGCGTCACAGATTGCTGCGGCCTGGGATGCGGCCGGTTGCAGTCACGCGGAAGTCAATTCGGACAAGCCGCCGTTTTGTGTTGTCATTCCACCACCCAATGTCACCGGCGCGTTGCACCTTGGCCACGGCCTGAACAACACGTTGCAAGACATTGTCATTCGCACCAAACGGATGCAGGGATTTGAAACGCTGTGGATGCCCGGTACAGACCATGCAGGCATCGCGACGCAGGCGGTGGTCGAACGTCGTTTGAAAGAGGACGAAAATTTATCGCGCCACGATCTTGGTCGCGATGAATTGGTCAAACGAATCTGGCAATGGAAGGCTCAATACGAAAAACGGATCATTGGTCAATTAAAACGGATGGGTTGCAGCTGCGATTGGGATCGGCTTCGATTCACGCTTGACGACACCTGCGCCGCTGCGGTTCGCGCCACCTTCTTTGACCTGTTTGGTCAGCGAATGATCTATCGCGGCAAGCGGTTGGTGAACTGGGACACGTTCTTGCAAACTGCGGTCAGCAATGACGAAGTCGAAAACGTGACTCAGAAAGGTCACTTCTGGCACTTCAGCTATCCCGTGATCGACCCCAAGCCAGGCGAACCAACCTCGGTTGAAATCGCCACCACTCGGCCCGAAACGATGCTAGGCGACACAGCGGTTGCCGTTCATCCGAACCCTGAAAAGGCACTCGACAAAGTGGAATCCGAGCTGCGAGCAAAGCTTGCAGATGCCAGCGACAAAGAGAAACCGGACGTCGAAAAACAGCTGGAACAACTCGCCGAGCGACGCACCAAGATGCTGCCCGGTTTGATCACGCTGCGTGACATGGCCGCCGATGGACGGATGTTAAAACTGCCTCTGACCGATCGCCAGATTCCGTTGATTGCGGACGAATGGGCAAAGCCGGAACTTGGTTCGGGCTGCGTCAAGATTACCCCCGCGCACGACCCGAACGATTACGAAGTTGGTTTGCGGCAAGACCTGCCGATGATCAATATCCTCAATACCGACGGCACCCTGAACGAAGATGGCGGCAAGTACGCCGGCCTGACCATGAAGCAAGCTCGCAAGGCTGTTGTCGCGGATCTGGATGAGCTGCAATTGTTGGGTGAAGTCGAAGATCGCGACATCGAATTACCGCACAGCGATCGAAGTAAAACCCCCATCGAGCCGTTCTTGGCGGATCAGTGGTTCGTCAAAATGGATACGCTGGCCCAGTCCGCCATGGACGCCGTCAGTGACGAACGCGTGAAGATTTTTCCCCAGCGCTACCGCAAAGGCTACCTCGATTGGTTGGGCGAAAAACGCGACTGGCCGGTTAGTCGTCAATTGTGGTGGGGACATCGGATTCCAATCTGGTCGGTCACGGGCATCGATGCGGCGGCCGCAAAAGATCTTGTCGCCAAGCTGCAAAAATTGCCCGCTGCCGCAACCGGTGAATTGAAAGAGCAAACCGAAACGATGGACGATGGAACCGTCGGGGTCTTTGTTTGCCTGCGGGGTGAAGACGCTGCGGCCCAGTCGGCGATTGAATCGCTTGGATTGGTTCAAGATCCTGATGTTTTGGACACATGGTTTTCATCCGCACTTTGGCCGCACAGCACGTTGGGATGGCCTGCGCAAACGCCGGAATTGGATTACTTTTATCCCACCGCAACGCTGATCACATCACGCGACATCATCACATTGTGGGTTGCCCGCATGGTGTTGATGGGACTCAATAACGTTGGCAAGATCCCGTTCGATCAAGTCTTTATTCACCCCAAAATCTTGGATGGACTTGGCGAAACGATGTCCAAGTCCAAGGGCAACGGAGTCGATCCCAATGACGTGATCGATAAATTTGGTCCTGACGCGTTGCGTTACGGCTTGGCACGCATCGCGACCGACACTCAAGACGTTCGGATGCCGGTTCAGTATGAATGCCCGCACTGCGAAAAGCTGATCGATCAAACGAAAAAAAATCGGTCGGCAAAAACGGTTGATTGCAAACACTGCAAGAAAACGTTTTCGACGCAGTGGGCTGAAAGTGAATCTGACAAGGCGCATCCGCGAGCCCCCGTCGTTAGCGAACGTTTTGAGACAGCGCGAAACTTTGTCAACAAGCTTTGGAATGCGTCTCGGTTCACGCTGATGAACATGGATGGTTACCAAGCCGCCCCCCTGGACCTTGCATCGCTGCCACTGGAAGACCGATGGTTGCTTAGCCGGTTGTCGACGGTGACCGACCAAGTCACAAAAGGCATTGAAACGTATAAGTTCGCGGAAGCTTCGCGAACTTTGTACGATTTCGCCTGGGACGAATTTTGCAGCTTCTACGTCGAAATTGCCAAGCCACGTTTGGCCGACGAGGCAACACGAGCGACCACTCAAATCGTCATGGCGCACGGATTGGATACGCTGCTGCGGCTGCTGCATCCGATGATGCCTTTCGTCACCGAATCGATCTGGAGTTACGTCGGCAAGGTTGCGCCGGTACGCGGCGTCCCCGTACCTGCGGAGTCCTCGTCGATGTTGATGACCGCCGATTGGCCCAAGGCTGACGCAAGCCATCATGACCCGGCGATCGAACGACAGTTTGCTGAGTTCCAAGAAGTCGTCGGTGCGATTCGTTCAATTCGAGCCAGCCAGAACATCGCACCTCGCGAGATCGTGCCCGTGGCGATTCGCACCAGCGAATCGTCTCTAGAATTGCTTTCGCCAATGAAGACTTCGCTCGAGAGCTTGACGAATTGTGAAGTCAAGACGTTGGGACCGGATGCAGTCGCGTTTGAAACCGACGCTCCGCTTTCACTTTCATCGATCGACATCGACGTCCATGTTGACTTGGAAAAGTTCATCGACGTCGAAGCGGAATTGGCGAGGCTTGAAAAACTGAAGGACCAAGTAATCAAACAAATCACTGGCAAGGAATCAAAGTTGAACAACGAAAACTTTGTTGCCAGGGCACCTGAAGAGGTCGTCACAAAAGAACGCGAAAGTTTAGCTGAACTAAAGCTCCAGCTCCAAAGTGTTAGCGGTGATATTGAGCGACTGGGGTCAAAATCTTCATAGCATTCAAGACATCATCATTCGCAAAGCTTCAAGATTTTTTTGTTCATTGAACATCGCTTCAATCTCGAACTCTAATCCCGCAATCAACTGGCTGCGAATGCGTCCCGATGATGACTTGATTCACAGCTCGTATTCCGTTTCGACAAGCAAGTATTGCTCAACCGTTCGTGCTGCTGCATAGACGATCCAGTTTTAGCGGGCGAATGCACGATCACCTCGCCATCAATGAACTCTGTTTTCTGGTCAGGCGTCATTTCATCGCAAAAGCGATCGCGTGTGATACGTTCTTGAGCCAACTGTTCAGCCAACCGATCCACCAGAACTGGCAGCTGCGGCGAGTGGAGCAGCATCGAACAGGGGATGTCCCGATTTTATCGCACCTTGGAACAGGAAGTCCCCTGGAATCCGCATCAGAAATTGAAAGCTGGTTCTACAAATTCGACGGCGTGCCGATAATTTCGTCGACGATGTATTCGCTAAGTCGCAACACGGTCGGGTAGTTCCAAGCAACGATTGGGGTTAGCTCCGCACCGGACCAATCTTCGATCTCACCGCTCATTTCGACGGCGGTCATGGAATCCAGGCCGTAGTCAGAAAAGGGTTTGTCCAGATCAATTTCCGACGGATCGATCCCGGCGCGAGCGATCAGCCAATGGGTCATCCATTTTTCCGTTGCCACTTTTAACGAATCACGATGTTCGTCAGTTGCGGGGGAAGGTACTTCTGGCAATTCCAGTGGTACTTGCGTCGATGCGGAACAACGTTCGTATCGGTGTTTGATTTTAAGCTCATCTGATTCAAACATTTCTCGGCATCGCAAGCGGCGAATTTTGCCACTGCTGGTGACGGGCACGACCGCTTGGCGAGTTAACACAACGTAAAGTGGATCGACATCATGAACGTCAATGACGGCTCGCCTGATCGAACGCACTTTCTTGTCAAATTCAATTTCGTTGGTGCCGCGTGGCAACTCGGCAACGATCGCAAGTGCCTCACCCCTGGGGCCGTCGACCGGAAATGCGGCCGATCGCCCACCGCCACTTCCCATCGCTAACTGGACGGTTGTTTCGATGTCTTGCGGGAACAGATTACGGCCTCGCAAAATGATTACATCTTTGACGCGGCCGGTGACATAGAGTTGCCCGTCGTGCATGAATCCCAAATCACCCGTTCGGCAAAACCCATCACGGCCATCGGTCAATCGAGCATTGAATTGCAATGGATTGGTTTCCGGCCGTTGCCAATAACCATCGGTCACGCCCGCACCGCGAAGCCAGATTTCGCCGACGGATCCCGGTTGAACTTCAGCAAAGGATTCATGATCGACAATCAGCAATTCCGTATCCAAAGCCGCTGTTCCGCATGAGACCAGATTTTGGAATTGTGAACCTCGCTGGTTTTCGTCGACGATGATTGGCTTGGAAACACCCAGCGATTCTCGATCAACTTTCAAAAACGTCGGCGTGTTGGATCCGTCGCCGCCGGCGGCAAGCAAAGTTGCTTCTGCCAAACCATAACAGGGATAAAAAGCGCGATCCGAAAAACCGTTGGCAGAGAATCGGGCTGCGAAGTCTTGCAACGTCCGCGGCTGAATGGGTTCGGCACCGCAGAAAGCAGTCGTCCAACAAGCAAGATCCAAGTTATCGGTTTGCTGGGGTGAGATCCGATCGATGCACAACTGGTAAGCGAAGTTTGGCGCACCGCTAATTGCGGCTTGCTTGTTGCTAATCAATTCCAGCCAGCGGACCGGTCGCTGCAGGAACGCACCGGGGCTCATCAAAGTCGTTTCCATCCCCAGATACAGCGGCTCTAAAATGCCACCGATCAGGCCCATGTCGTGAAAAAACGGCAGCCAAAAAACAGCTCGTTCGATGGTTTCCGCATCGTCGGGTTGCATATCGATCCGAAACCCGCGGTGAATCGAATAAAGGTTCGACATTAGATTGCGATGCCGGACCATCACGCCTTTGGGCTCGCTGGTGCTGCCGCTGGTGTATTGCAGAAAAGCGATTTCGTTGGGATCGGCCTTCAGTGATTGGTGATCGATCCAAATCGAATCGTCGACGTTTGATTGCTGCGTTGAAACACGAGCAACGGATCGGGCTGCATCACAAAGTTTCGATGGGTCGATCGAATCAATCGTTGCTGTGTCGCCCAAGATGACCGCAGGGTCGCAATCCCGTGCTGCGGAATCGAGCCGAGGGATTTCGCGGCCTCGTTTCGGATAACAGGTTGGCACTGGAATCCATCCAGCAATCTGGCAACCGAAAAACGCCGCGATGAATTCGATGCCTGGCGAATACAACAACAGGGCGCGTGATTGTTGATTGGCCGCACCGTTACTGTGATTCTGGATGCCACGAAGTTGATGGGCGACCGCACAGGAACGCAGCCAAAGTTCGCGGTAAGTCCAGGAAACTTCGCCACCAGTTTCATCCCAAAAACTAATCGCGGGGCGATGCCCATGTCGCACCGCCCTGTCGCCGATCATTTCTGGCATCGTGGCCGCGGAGGGTTGATCGGGTTCAGGCATTTTTGACGAGAGAATCAGCGGCGGAAAAGTTCAGTGTTTGATCGAAAAAGCAAAAAAGCTCTACCATGAATACCCGGCCCAATGCTGCGTCGGTGCGCGATAGATAGGCTTCGAGTAGATGGGGGCAGGCGGGTAATAAGACTGGACCGGTGCGTATTGGATGGTGTTCCTTTGCCGAACGGATGACCATTGGGAAGAACCGGTGACGCCGCGGTAAGAATTTCCCGACCATGTCGGACGCTGGACTGAGTAGACAGGACCGGATCGGACGCCGGTGGGTTGCTGCACCACGACCCGACCGTTGCCCATGCCGCGGTAATAGTTGCGACGGACCGAATTTCCGTAAAAGTGAAGCGGGCGATAGGGACGCTGTTCAATCGGCATCGACTTTAACTGATCTCGGTACTGGCCCGTTGCGATAATCCTTGGCGACCAACCCGGGTTTTGTGCCGTCGCTTGTTGGAAGGAGACCGGCGCGACGCAAAGCCACCCCAGCATCATTGCCGAGGAGACCAAGAGAAAGCGGTGACCGGTGATTATTTTTTGCATAACAGTTTTGGGACAGATTTTTTTCATGATAGAAGATGGCTAGTCGCTTTGATTGCGACCAAATTCGACGTTCATTTGAACGCATTGGGTTCTTTAGTTTCATCAAAAACGATTGGATTTCCATGCCTGACTGGTTGGAACTCGTTTTCTTTCGAGAATGAGGATTTTACCGGCACTCATCGATTGGCAGTCATCGATCAACACTCATCCCCCGTTTGGCCATTCCGATTCACCGTTCCTGCCGCTGGCGGCGGGAATCGAGTAAACTGCGTTTCAGGGAAAGACGGCCTCAAAACTCTTGGTGATCGAAACACCGCTTTTCTTGACCATGATGTTGCCAACATCAATGTTATCGAACCGCGCGCCATTACGCACCCTTGCATCGCCATATGAACAGAAAACCGTACAGTAAGAAGCCGTTCGGGCAAAAATCAAAAGCGGGTGGAATCGCGGTCGTCATCCTGGCCGGAATCTACTCGTTGGCAGCCCCGCATCTGAACTCGAAGTTCGGTTGGGACCTACCTGCAATCTCCTCGGACGCGCAGGGCAACGTCCGCCTAGCTGACAAGGACCGGGGAAATTCAACGAATCGTGGGCCGCTGGCTGATCGCAATTCGTCTAAAAAAACGTCGGGTACCCAAAAACCATCGGGGACTTACCAGCCAAGTCCTAAAACCTTCGACAAGAATCCGACCAGCAAAAACACTACGACTAGCAAAAATACTGAGCAGAACGACGATCTGCTTCATGGGATTTTGCGAGAAGTCAGCAGCAATCGGTTTATTTCGCCAGAGGGATTGCTTTACACGCCCGGCAGCGCCGAGGGCCACCGACTCAATCACCTCGAACGCCACACCAAGGATATGCCATCACGTCCAGGTAGCCACGGCGTCTTCGATGGCGAAATGGAAGGAGCCTTAAAGACGATCGACCGAGCCTACCAACGAGCCAAAAAGAATCAAAAAACGACCAAGAAAGTCGACGATGGCCGAACGATTTATACGGTCGATATGGGCGGGCGAATTGGCTACGTGGGCGGGCGAAACGGGAAACGCAAACGCAATCCGATGGCCCGCCGAGTCCGCATCGTGCTTGACGGCAACCGCGTCATCACCGCCTATCCAATGTGACGAAAGATGCCCGCTATTAGCAATTCGCTAATAGCCGATCAATCAACTCAGTATTTCTGCATTCCACCAGCTAAACGCTAATTGCTAAAAGCTAACCGCTACTATGACTCCACTGCATTCGATTGACTTTTGCCCCATTTGCGGCGGCGGACTGTGCGGCATCCGTATCATCGGATCACCACCCGCCGGCAGCGCAGAAGACAGCCCTGTAGAAAATGCAGCAGAAAGTGCAGCAGAAAGTGCAGCTGTGGCGAATTCAGAATTCGATTCACAGACGCATCTCCATGGATTGGTGATTTGCGATGAATGCGAAGCAATTTGGTTAGAACCGGATGTTTCGACCGTTCACCAATACGCCGATCTTGAAAATGCCGTCAGCCCGATCAATGGGCAGCCGATCTGGGGCGGAAGCAGCCGTTGGGCATCGATGGAAGAAATTGAGTTACTCGGCTGGACCGAAGCAGTGAACCGAGAATTGGATGCGGAAGTGGACTTCGACGCTGGCGGCGAAGAAAAATTGGTGTGAAATGATCAGATCGGCCTTGAGCCATCTTGGTTGATTTTGTAACCCTCACTTTGAACTACTTTGTTTCTCCTACGATGGTCCAAAGATGTCTCGTTTCTTGTTCGGTATGATCTGCGGCGCTGGTTTGCTTTTTGTCGCCATGCACTATCACGTGGTTCATGGCAAAGATGGCGTCTTCTTGGTTTCCAAGATCAGCAACAACCTGTCGGACGTCTACGTCGACACCCGCGAATTTGATCTTTCGGATTGGAAGGCTCACAAACCGCTAGCCGCCGCGATCATGCGTAGCGACAAGTCCCACATTTTAGAAGACGCATCCCTAACCGGATTTAAATCTTCGGTTTCCAACATGGTCGATGGTCTCTTCAGCGGCGAATGAACCCTGATCGGCGATCGATCGCTACTGCACCAATCCTTCGGTCACGTGCAAAAAGACATCTTCTAAACTCTTCTTTCGCGACGTCACTTCGGCAACGCGAAAACCGCGATTGACCAACATTGCCACGAGACCAGCTTGGTCACCAATGTCGCCGGCAAACGCGAATCGAATCAGTTCGCCATCCATGACGATATTGTCAACTTCCGGTCGCCCGCGAAGGATTTCGGCAACGTTGCCGCAAGCGTCCTCTTCGCGTTCATTGTTCGTGGGCAAAATCCGAACGACTAGTTCCCGCGTCTGAGCCTGTTGGCGTTCAATTTCTTCAACACTACCGGTCGCCAGCAACTTACCTTGTTCAATGATGCCAACACTGTCGCACATCTCTGCCAGTTCAGTCAAAATGTGACTGCTAATCAAAACAGTTTTGCCTTGATTAGCCAGTTCACGAATCATTCTTCTCAATTGAATTCGCGCCCGCGGGTCCAAACCTGCCGCGGGTTCGTCAAGAATCATGACGGCGGGATCATGGATCAGTGCTCGGCCTAAACACAGTCGTTGTTTCATTCCTTTGCTAAGTCCACGGATCGGCTTCTCCGCCATGCCTCTTGTTCCAGTGAAGTCCAACACCCAGTCAAGCCGCTGTTTTCGCTGTCGACCGATCAGCCCGTAGGCGCGGGCAAAGAAGTCCAGGTATTCTTGACAATTCACATCACGGTAAGTGCCAAACGAATCTGGCATGAATCCAAGTCGGCCGCGAACCAATTCGGGATCATTGACGACCGAAAAGCCATCCACGTAAGCGTCACCGTAACTGGGCAGATCCAGCGTCGCCAAGATTCGCATGGACGTTGTTTTGCCAGCACCGTTGGGGCCGATGTATCCGTAAACATGACCTCGAGCGACCGAGAATGAAATGTCGTTGACCGCTTTGGTCTTTCCAAAGAAACGATGCAATCGTCGCAGCTCAATGCACGCATCGCCCGATTGATACACGCCCGTTGATGTCGTTTGCGTCATGGTGTTTCCTGGCTCACAAACGTTCCCATAATGTACCGAACGCAACCAACTTGCTCTGCTTCGGCAACCGCGACAACATCATCGCTAACGTCAGAGATTGCGACGAAGTGTCCCACGGGGATTTCCAGTCGGGTCTGTAAGTGATTGCGAAGTTTTGACTCGAAAACCCCATCGTAGGCAACGTTGCGTGGTGCCACTTCTCGCATGACGTCCCGAAGCAAATCAGAGTTCTTTCCCGAATTCTGGTAACTCCTCGACTCATTCGATGTCGACAGGATTGGACGGAAATCGTTGTACAAACCGCCAAGCTTCTTTGAGAGATCCTTCGCTTCAATTTCAATCGCTTTCGAAGTTGAACCGGGATGGATCGAATCCACCATGAAATACTGTTTCGCATTTGGACGAATTACCAAACGCCGAAGCGGAAAATCAAATTCATTGACCAGTGTTACCGATTCGTCGGTCGCAGTTACTCGCAGCGAACCGATGTTAGGAACCGGGCGATGAACCACGAACTGCGTCTGGGTTCGTGATGGCAAGAACGAAGAATCGAAACGTTGTTCTTTTTCATTAAGCGTGATTGCACCAATCACCTTGGGCGTTTGCGACGAATGATTCCCCCAAGCGATACGATTGGATTCCGGATACGCCATGACTTCGTCATGACCGCCGAACCGTAACCCTTCAGCGGGTCGCACACCGGCAAAATAGGTGCTGCGAATGCGATCGACCCCCGTCGCCGAAACGCCATCAACTAAAGTCAATTGCCGTATCCGTGCGGACGTACCAAATCCGTCTGAAACGATGCCGTACGCAAACATCATGGTTGTCGTGATGATGGCTAGAACCGGTGCGATCAAAAACATCAAGTGACTTCGTTGATGCCTAGCAGTTTGTCGATACGCAATCGGACCGACCAAGATTACAAATACAGTCAACAATCCCATGAACGTGTAAACGGGCGGTTGGGCGACGCCAGGAATCAGCCAATCGCGAAACCTAGAATCGCCGATCATAGGATCGACACCTCGACGAAGCATCGGTGAAACCCGATAGCTAATCAAACCCGTGATGACATCTAAATCCGGTTGCGAGATTAAACTCGGTTGATCGCTTGGCAACCGGACGACCATGCCTGCGGCAATCGGATGCATCCGAATACGGTCAGCCCACTGACTAGGATCTCTGGATTTTGCCTGGCGGAACAACGCTAAGGTGCTCTTGACGCTTTCGATGCGTTCATCAAGCGAATTGTTTTGTTTGCCATCGAGTTGCTGAACTTCAAACGGGGATGCTGAATTTATCGTGTTGGGGAACCCACCGGTCATACTTGCCAACATGTTTTCAGCATTGGCTTCCGATTGCGTCCATTGTACTTTTAAATCGGCGACAACTTCCGTGATTCGTTCGGTCGACGTCTTTTCAAATCCTTCGCTGAAATCAAGGTTTGACAAAACGGTTTTGTGATCAGATTCGCCCGTCACGACGACGGTACCGCCCATCATTACCCATTGCCGAACGGAAGAAAAAGCATCGGGGTGCAGTGGAAGTTGTCGGAGCAAATCAGAGGAAAAAACGATGACGTCAAACTGCTGATACGCTCGCCAATCAGTTGGCATCTTGGACAGCGGGTGCAAGTCAACCGAAATGTTGCCCATGATTGATAACGATGCGGCTGCATTGAAATCGGCTTTGGTCGGTCTGCTTGGTTCGATGACTTTCAACACGTTCAACTCGTACTCATCTTTGAGAGAGATTCTTGTGTATTGAAAGTTCGTGTTGTTGCCTCGACCAAAATTCAAATTTGTTCCGGGTTCCACAAGCAAGCTGACTTCCGCAGCAAGATTTGGAATTGGCCGATTGTCCTCCAAGACATCAATGGAAACTTCCCGCGTGATTGCCCATCGAGGCAAATAGCGAGTAACGGTTTGCGAATTGGTTCCCTGCGAAATCGAGACCGGCGTATCAACGACCAAATTTCGCCGAGGCGGATAGACTTCGTCATCGACACCGCGAAAACGAAACACGAGGTCGCGATCCGCCGCAAACATCGTTTGCGATTGAATCGTGATTTCGATGGCGACATAACCGGCGACATACTCTTCTGCGAATCTAACACGGTAAGACATTCCGTTTGCAAATCCTGTTGCGGCTTTGCTTCCTTGTAAGCCGCGTGCGGGACGCTGAACCGTCGGCAACGATGATCCAATCAGATCAGGTGAAGACACCGTGATATTGCTTGGATCCTGCGCGTGAAGAAGTGCTGCGGAAATGAGTCCAAACCAAAACACCATCAGAGCAATTGTGGTCGAACGCTCTATGGTTGGAAACTCTGTGGTCGATCCCATCAACATCCTACCGCGGATCTTTCCGCCGCCAATTTTAGCACTCATGGTTGTCGATCCCGCGGTGGCAAAATTTGAGGCGGTAATTGATCGTCGGCAAACGGGCTGCCTTTGACCATTTCGTCAGCGGGGCGGTACCACAAAATGGACACCGACCACGCGATCAAGAAAAAGATTGCGAAGGCAACGATGCAAACCACCAAGAATCCAACCGAGGCTAGAACGCCAGTCGCCATCGCTTGAGCATTACCTGGGGTGCCGACGCCCGCCACTCGACCGATGGCGGCTAAGAATGCTCCCATGGTCATGATCGCAAACATCGCGCGGAACGTGACACGAGGTAGCAGTCGACTTCGTTGAATCGGTTCAACCGACGGTGTGCTCAATTTACCAGGAACTTTGGTTTGGTTCTTACTCAATTTGTTTCGCTTTACTCTATCAAGACGGGCCGACAATCAAGCAAAGTTTTTGAGCGATTGCTGCTAACACAGGCTGGAAGCCTATGCCACTTTTGAACTATTTGCTTTCGTAAAAACGCCTTGCTGCGGGATGGAATGCTAGGCCTTGCCATTCCGCAGCGTGACTTCGCGGTATCAAATCAGTACCAAAGGGTGGATCCGCATAGAGTGATTCTAACGCCGCGAGAATCAGCTGGGCAGGCGCGTCGTCCATTGCGGCCAAAAAACCGGTCGTGCCTACCGTTGGTACGGCGTTACGTTGCCCGATCGTCATCGGGCGAAGCGTCGGATGTTGCAGGGAAATCTGAACGCTCTGATGGATCGGTATCAAACGCCAACGGCCACTTTCGATCAAACGATTGACCAAGTCGCTGCCACTGCCGATGCAAATCATTGCTGCATCGGGTGGCTGGTCGCTGAAGAGTTTCTGCCAGCTATCGACTTGGCGTACAACGGAACTCTGATCGAACCCTAACGACGCGAACACCAGTTCGGCCGTCGCTTGGGAACCGCTGCCGTCGGGACCGATCGCGACGGTCGCGCCGCTGAGGTCAGCGAGAGATTCAATGCCGGTGTCTTTACGAGCAAATACATAAAGCAATTCATAGAACAGGGGCGCAACTACTCGCAAACGATCACCTGCCATTGCGGTCGCTTGCATCGGAGCCAAGTCAATCTTTCCCTTCAGCAACAAGTCACGATTGACCATTGATCCGCTTGAATTCATCACCAAAGTGCTTACACCATGTTGCGATTGAATTCGATCGGCCAGCGTTTGAGAGACCTCGGTGTAGCGGCCGCCGTCGATGCCACCGGCAAAACGAACCGTTGCTGGGATTTGATCGTGAAAATTCCGCAACATCGCAACAGCCGCGATCGAAAGAAACGGCGTCATGATTAACAGAAAAAGCAGCACGGCTTGGAACCTTCGATGCGAATCGGAACCGTGCAGAATCCGGCGTCCCATGATCGCACCGACCAGCGGAATCCCTTCGATCCAATGCCAAGTTTTCATCGCTCTTGAACGCGGCCGTGCTTCGATCGGCCGATTTTCTAAAAACGCATTCAATTCGTCCGCTAACTTTGCAGCTGACGGATAACGTTTGCTAGGCTTTTTCTCCAGACACTTGGCGACAATGGTCTCGATATCAATCGGGACATCAGGGCGAAGTGATCGCATCAGGGGCGCGGGATCATGAACCACTTTCACCAGCGTTTGCATGATGGTATCGGCAACGATCGGTGGCCGACCGACCAGTGCTGAAAACAGAATCGCGCCGAGCGAGTACACGTCGCTTTGCGGGTTGGCGCGGTCGCTCAGTCCGCTGGCTTGTTCGGGGGCCATGTAATGCGGAGTACCGACTGCGTCTCCGCTTCCAGTCACGCTGCTGTCGCAGTCCAAGTGTTTTGCCAGGCCAAAATCGGTAACGAGAACTTGATCCTTTTCATCAATCAGCACGTTGGCGGGCTTTAGGTCACGATGCAGCACGCCCTTTTGGTGCGCGTGATCAATCGCGAGGGCGACGTCTCTGACGTAACGCACTGCCTCGTCAACTTGAATTTGGCCGCCATTGATTTTTCGTTGTAAATCGGTGCCACGAACGTATTCCATGGAAAAGAAATGGTGCCCCGCACGGCGACCAAATTGAAACACTGAAACGATACCGGGATGATGCAAACGAGCGGCGGCTTGCGCTTCGGTGTAAAACCGACGCACTTCGCTATCGCTTGCTAAAATGCCGCTGCGAATCATCTTCACCGCAACTTCGCGGTCCAGTTCGCTTTGCCTGGCTCGATAGACGATTCCCATTCCACCGCGCCCGATCACATCGAGCAGCAGATAATCGCCCAGATCAAAAGGAAGCGTTGGACCTGGGTCACCCTTGGCGCGATTCGCC
This sequence comes from uncultured Rhodopirellula sp., assembly GCA_964449225.1. GTDB lineage: Bacteria > Planctomycetota > Planctomycetia > Pirellulales > Pirellulaceae > Rubripirellula. The sequence goes on along the minus strand of CAYVAN010000047.1, from coordinate 4,769 downwards.
ATCGGCAAGGTCACCGCTGGATCGCCGCCGGACAATTCGCCCGTCAAACCCGCCTGGCGACCGACTTCGTTTAACCCAATTGTCTCCGCGCCTGAATCAGCAACCGATTGAAAATCGGTTTCAGCGTTTTGGCTTAATGTTGGATCGACAAACTGATCTTCGGCACCGTCGTTACCTGAACCAGTCGCACCGGTGGTAAAGTTGCCGATCATGTCTGCGGCGTCGATCAGTTCTTTCAGCTGGTCGGACAGTTCGGGAAATTGAGATAAGAACTCTTCGCGGCTGGACAATTCTCCCGCATCGCAACTTCGCAAATAGGCCGCGAATGCTTTGTCGAGAGGATCAGGTTCACCGTCTTGCGGCGATGTTTCCGGTGTTGGTTTGATCGACAATATCCTTGGTGGTGTGCGCGGTCCTGTTAAGAACCCCACGGGCTATTTTCAACATCAATGATGAATCGCAATTTCTTGAGCCCTCGTTTGAGAAGCCCAGCGACGGCGGTGTCACTCTTTCCCATCCGATCGACGATCTCGCCAAGCGGCAGGCCTTCCATATATCGCAGCCGAATCGCCTCGGCCTGAGTTTCGGGTAATTGATGCAGCGCTTCGACCAATGCCAACGCCGCTTCGGCTCGGATCGCGACGCCGCTGGGGCTGGTGGTGCTGCCGGGCAATTGCCCAATCCAATTGGCCCCAGAATCCTTGTCTTGGGGCGCGGCTGCGTTGACTTCTCGGTTTAAAGATCGTTTTTTCGTCGAAATGTGCCGAGTGACTGCCGTTGCCACATTGTTTTTCAGCATGCCGCGAAGCCAACCAGTGAATTCTGCTGGTGTTTCGCCGCGAAACGATGGCAGATCCCGCTGGGCTTCCAAATAAGTTAGCTGCACAATGTCCGCCGGATCGACTCGCCGCCGCAGCCGTTCGGATAGATAGCGATGGGCCAGCATCAACAAGTACCCACGATACTGTTCCAACAATCGCCCAAGCGATTCGAGGTCGCCGCGTTTTGACGCAATCAAAAGCTCGGTGGTGGTACCGCCAGCAGCCGAATCATGTTGAGAATTATTGCTGTTCACAAACTTACCGCTGTTTGGCCCTGAATTTCCGAGACGCACTATTTTTCCGGGAAGCCACGACTTTTCCCAGCGGTAAACTGACGCTCAGTAGAGCCTTATCGTCACACACCTCGTTTGCCCCTCCCGTTACCACGCGTTACCAGTTTGGAGACAAATTTACCCTGGATTTCTACCCCAGGGCATATCAGTTTTTAAGCTGGACAACGTCGCTCGGGTCTCCGAGCCGACAGCGCTGCCGGCTCGGAGAGCCGAGCGACATTGTCCTGGCTTCTACCCAAAGAAGCTTCTCTTACGCGTGGCTTAAGGATACACTTCCGACTCCTAGGATAAACGATACCAGAAGGAGCGTTTGATGAAGTACACCGCAGGGCCACGAATTCTTTTCTATCGTCATTTGCTCGTATTGCTTACCGGCATGGCAATGGTTGTCGGCGGCTGTGGTGGCCCCGATTCCATGGAAATCGATCCGGACGTTCCATCGCCTAGCAAAAAAACGATTTCCGCAGAGGCCCCCACGCCGCCCGGCGGAATGGAGTTGCCCAGTAAGTTCCGAAACGGTGATTTCCCAAACAATGATCCCGCCGCAGCGAATGTAGAAGCGGGCACCTCGTTTGAATTACCCGAATAGGTTTCGTCACAAACGAGACACCTTCGGTAATCGATTGCTCGTTTGGTCAGTCGTGACCATCGCGATCGCGAGCCCTGCTGTCATCGACTGCATCGCTCCTCCGCCGACATCATGCGTTTTATCTGCCGCGATCACAAAGCTGATCTATTGAGGGCTGCAGCAACGGACCTTACTTCTTGCGGAATGGCCGTCGCGAAACTGGCTAACAGTTTCGGCGGTTTTGAATCGTTTGCTGAATGCCGAAAGTCTTGGCGACTTTCGCTACATCCCAGCTCTACCAAAACGATTGACTATCAAAATCTTTCACGTTTGACGCACGAGGTCCGTTTCGTATTTGTTTCGTTTCACTAAGCGAATACGCTAGGCATCAAGAGCACAATCAGGTTTGGCAGCAAAGATTCTGTCAGAAGTTCACGTGACTGTTCTGCTAGCTCTGCCGCTCGGTCACTCAATAAGGCAAGGTTGATGTTACCCAGGCGTTTCGTAACATTCTTTGGATGGATTGCTGTGTCTTTCTCGGTCGCGTCATTTGCGACGGCACAGACGAACCAAAATGTCGTCCTGTTCGTGGTGGACGATTTGGGTTGGGCCGATAATGACCTGGCTTATTCTCAGGCATTTGCTGCATCGCGCGGTGACACGGATTCCTTCTTTGAAACACCCAACTTGCGAGCGATGTCGCAAAGCGGGACGACGTTTACACAGGCGTATTCGTCCTCACCGGTTTGTTCCCCATCGCGGGCGAGCATGATGTTGGGGCAAACGCCTGGCCGACACGGGATCACCCAGTGGATTGGCGGCCCAGATGAACCCGGCGTCAACTATGTTCGGAATCTGCCGGAAGCTTCCACAACGATTGCAGAGGCTTTCAAAGCTAACGGGTATGCAACGGCTCAATCCGGCAAGTGGCACCTGGGGAGCGAGCAAACGCCCCTCGCGCACGGCTTTGACGAAAACTACGGCGGTGGCCCCCAGGGAACGCCTGGATCCTGGTATTCCGACAGTAACGGTGGTTTTGCGTGGGCCAATAATCTTCCTGGCGGTAACGGCAATCCGGCTGGCGAATACCTGACTGACCGCCTGACTCGTGATGCGGTTAGCTTCATTAACACAAAGGCTGGCAACGATGAACCGTTCTTCCTGAATCTTTCGCATTACGGCGTTCATACACCGATCAATGCCCCAGCCGCACTACGCGACAAGTACTTGGCAAAGCTGAATTCTGGCAACTACGAAAAGTTCAATTCGCTTCAGGGAAACGCTCGAACGACGCTTGCAACCTATGCGGCCATGGTCGAATCGGTGGATCAATCGCTAGGTGCTGTTCGGCAGGCACTTGTCGACAATGGCGTTGACGGAAATACAACCGTGGCATTCATCAGCGATCACGGCGGACTAGCAACAGCGCCGGACAGAACTCCTCCGACGAACCTGAACGGTCCATTGCGAAACGGGAAGGGCACTCTGTACGAAGGGGGCATTCGGGTGCCAATCTTGATCAGCGGGCCGGGCGTCGTCGCGGGGCAGGTCAACGATACGCCGATCATTGGACACGATCTCTACCCCACCCTACTGCAATCTGCCGGGGTTTCGCTGCCGAATCAAACCATCGATGGCGTCGATTTGTCGCCGACGTTGGCCGGTGGTGGGCCGGTGGATCGAGGCGATAACGCCGTCGTCATTCACTACCCGCACCGTTCGCCGCAGGATGGATTCCCAAGCGGTGCGATTATCGACGGAAAATCGAAACTGATCCAAAGTTATGATCACGGTGGCATCGAAGTTTACAACCTTGCAAACGATATCAGCGAGACGAGTGACTTAGAACGCATCGACCTGAACCGAACCGAGGATATGCGAGTTGAGCTTCACCGATACCTTGATCGAACCAATTCACCGGTGCCGACTGGTTTTGCACTGGATACCCGTCATGCCGGCAAATCGATTGCCGTTGCCAATGGTGACTTTGAACTCGAATCGATTCTCGACGGCACGTCCGCCGGACCTAACCAACAGGCTCTCCGTGCGATCGCAAATTGGAGCTGGGTGAACGGGACTGAGTTGAGCTTTGGCGGCCTAGCAAATCCGAACGATGGGGGCGTAGGGGGGCCGGATTTCGTCGGCACCGATGGCGATGGAACCAACGGTGCAATGGATGGTCAGCAAATCGTTTATTTTGGTTCATTTGCCGATACGCTGGGCAATAACGTCACAGGAGACCTAATCGGAATCGAGCAAGTTTTAGAAGAAACGCTGCTTGGCGAAGGAGAATACACCGTTCGGTTTGCTGCGGGAACTCGCGATGACCAAAACACCTTTGTTGACGGCTTGGTTCGATTATTGGCTGGCGACACTGTCATTGGTGAATTCGAAACGCCTCACGATACCAATGGCCTGTTTCGTGATTACCAGTTTATCGTGGACGCGTCCGAGTTGGATTCTTCATTGGTTGGCGAACAACTGCGATTGCAGCTTTTTCGCGATACCGATGGTGGCAAAGTTAGCTACGACAACATCCGCCTTTTCACCACAGCGGTGGCAATTCCCGAACCGAGCAGCTTGGGATTCATGACGGCCGTGGCCCTGCTGGGCCTGAGACGAAAACGCCGCAAAGCTGGCATGTAGAAGGTAGGGTGGGTCAAGGAGCTTGTCTTTACCCA
>CAYVAN010000047.1:0-396 GCA_964449225.1 uncultured Rhodopirellula sp. | reverse complement strand
GTCCTAGCACAACGCGAAGTGAGTTTTTTGAATCCTTGGTTGATACCGACGCGGAGCAGCCTTCAAAGAGCTTCGGAAGCTGGCCACCGGAAAAAGTCGCCAGGACAACACTCGCTGCGATTCAAGCACGTCGAAGCGAAGTGATCTTAAGCCTGGGCGGTAAGGCGCTCGTCTACGCGGACCGCCTCGCTCCGCCGATCATGAATGCGGTTCTAGGCGTTCGCTAGGAAGCATGATTGAGTTAAAGGTGTCCGACACCGTTCTTCGGGTTCAAGGAGTTTTACGACGCCGCCCCACCGTTTTTAGCTTGGATTGGTGGTGGGTCTGCGTCGCCAAGGCTCCTTGACCTTGTCTTTACCCACAAGTCGAAGCATGATTTCGACTGATGATGCGCTC
>CAYVAN010000046.1:0-25129 GCA_964449225.1 uncultured Rhodopirellula sp. | reverse complement strand
CACGTGCTGATGGGCGATGGTGCGGTCAAGTTCATCACCGATTCAATTGAAGCTGGTGATCAAACAAGCTTCCACGTTGGATGGCGAGGTCCTGCACTTGATGCCGGTACACCAAGTCCATTTGGACTGTGGGGTGAACTTGGCACCAGAGCAATGAAGGAAGTGATTGACGAGGAATTTTAATTCCTTGCGTGAATTGAATTTTCAGTAGACTGGCTTTGCACGAGGCCAATGATTTGGCAGGCCGTCCACTTCGTGGGCGGCCTCTTTTTTTCCAATTATTTGATTGAGACACCTAAGATGAAACGATTCATGTCAGTGGCGGGTATTTTTTTGGTTTCGCTCGCATTCGTTGGGTGCGGTGATTCAGCGGAGAACGTCCCGTTCGAGAAAAGTGAACTTGAAAAGTACGTTGAAGAAAATCCTGTCCCACTCGTCGGAGAAGAAGATTTCGACGAGGCTGACGCGATGGCAAACGAATAAGATTTCAAGTTGCCTTTAAAGTGTTAAAGCACGCTGAGCCTACGGGGCCAGCGATGGACCGATAAGTGTGATTCGGTCAGTTAGTAATCAAGGGAAAGACTTATGTTCTTTCCTGGCCATGCTGCCAACAGGGCTAACGCTTACACACCGGTTCGAAAACGAATAAGAGTTTTTTGCCTTACGAACTAAATCACTGGATCGACCCTGGTGGTGGCCTTCGGGAAATGGCTTTGTGCGATTGGCTTCGCGAAGCTAATTGCCTGGGCCTGCCGTATGCTGAATTCACACTTCTACATTTCTGAAAACTCTTTGCCTGATTGAATATGAAAGGCTCCGAGAGTTAGCGACAACGTCGCAAGTGACCTAAGCCGCCACGCTTGCTACGGTCCTAGGTCAACACTCGAAACAAAAGAAAAGCGAAATCGCAATGAACCGAATCATCGCTTTCTTACTCTCCGGCATCACATTGTCCATGTGTCTGCATGCGGAGGAAACTCAGCAACAGCCTGACATTGTGGTCTATTTGGCTGATGACCTCTCGGCGGCCGATTTGAAGATTTATGGCGGGACGAACATCCAAACGCCATCGATTGATCAGCTATCTGCCGATGGAATGACATTCAATCAAGCGTTTGTTGCCAGCCCATCGTGTGCGGTCAGCCGAGCGGCATTGTTGACCGGTCTGATGCCAGCCCGAAATGGTGCTGAAGAAAACCATAGCTACCCGCGTAAAGGCATCCTTCGTCTGCCCACGATCTTGAGCAAATTGGGTTACCAAACCGCTGCGTTTGGAAAGGTTGCTCATCTGCGAAGTGCCCCCGACTATCACTTTGACACCTACGACCTAAAGCAGAATATACCTGACTTACAGGTTACCGTTCGTGAGTTCTTAGAGAATCGCACGGACGATCGTCCGTTGGCATTGTTCGTCGGCGTTTCTGATCCCCACGTGCCCTGGCCTAGCGAATCAACCGTAGACCCAGGCACGATGTCGATGCCGCCTCAATTACTCGACACGCCGCGCACCCGCGTCCAACGGTCACGATACCTGCAAGAAGTCATTAACTTGGATGCCTACTTGGGCGAGCTTCGCAAACTGACTGAAAAGCATTTATCGGATGACCAGCTTTTCGTTTTTTCAAGTGATCACGGTGCCCAATTTCCGTTTGGAAAATGGACGCTTTACGACGAGGGCATACGCGTTCCTTTGATCGTTGCACAGAAAGACGAAATCGAAGCTGGTAGTCGAACCAATGCGATGGTCAGTTGGATCGACATCTTGCCAACGTTGATTGAGTTTGGGGGCGGCAAGGTTCCTGAAAATCTTGATGGTCAATCATTTGCATCCGTCCTGTTGGGCCACGACAACGAATCACGCGATCGAATTTTCACGACGCATAGCGGTGACTTAAAGATGAATGTCTACCTTAGCCGTAGTGTTCGCACCGACCGTTACAAGTTGATTTGGAATCCACATCCCGAGTTCGCATTCACGTCCTACATTGATTTGCTACTGCGAGAAACGTCGGGGGATTACTTCAAACAGTGGACCGAAGCCGCAAAAACGGATCACAAGGCCAAGAAAGTTCTTGCCCGCTATTACGCCCGTCCCGAATACGAATTGTTCGACCTGCAAAAAGACCCTCACGAATTAACCAACCTAGCAGAAACCCCAGCGCTGACTGGTGTTCAACTACAATTAGAACGCGAACTCAAAGCATGGATCGCAGAACAAGGGGACGAGCTAACGGTCTTTCATGAACCACTGATGCTGGACGCTCCGCAGACCTGGGTTCCGAGAAGAAAATAGCATCCAAGATTACCGACTCGTAAAGGAGCATCGTCATCGATCGCCGAAATTTTATTAATCGCGTGTCTGCTAGTTACGCTGCCTTGGCGCTTTCAGCAAAACACCTTTCCGCTGATTCAGCCGTCGATACCGAAAGCCATAGGGGAGTGAACATCGGCGGTGAGTTTGATGTCTTGACCAAACAGCTGCTGGTGGATTGGTGTGACGGCATGATCAGACATCAAGTCGATGCACCGGATAATCCTGGGCTTCACGGAGCGTTGAAATGTCCTTCATGCACCCATATTCATGGCCGCTGTAGCGATGCTGTTTATCCGTTCCTGCGACTAGCCAACACTACCGGCGAACAGAAGTACCTTGACGCGGCAATCAAAGTCTACGACTGGGCTGAAAACAATGTCAGCCAACCCGACCGCAGTTGGACTAATGACATTAATCCCCGGTCGTGGCGTGGAACGACAATCTTTGGCGCAATCGGGTTAGCAGAAGCTCTGCATTACCATGGAAACGTCCTAGACGAAGAACGCAGGCAAGCTTGGACCAAGCGTTTGGATGAAGCTGTCGGCAGCTACCTGTATCGCGATTTTAGAAAAATCGACTTCACCAACTTGAACTACGGAATGGCAGGTGTTTACGGATTCAACCTATTCGGTCGCGTTCTTGGAAAGCAAGAATACACTGACCGAAGTGAACAGTTTGCAAAGCGAGTCAAAGAGTTCTTTACCGAACCCAATAAGTTACTTTGGGGCGAAGGCAAACCCAATGACAATCGCAGCGGTCGTGGCCTATTACCCGTCGACTTGGGATACAATGTCGAGGAGTCTTTGAACGGCGTTGTGCTTTACGCGTTGGAAGTCAACGATAAGGAAATGCTTGACCTATTGGTTCAGTCATTGAACGGGCACTTGGAATTTATGCTGCCCGACGGCGCTTGGGACAATAGCTGGGGCACGCGATCGGCAAAGTGGAGTTACTGGGGTAGCCGAACATCGGACGGCTGCCAACCCGCGTTCAGCTTGTTGGCGGGCCACAATCCGGCCTTTGGCACCGCTGCGATAAAGAACGCTGAATTACTGAAACGATGTACCGCCGATGGCCTGCTGCACGGTGGCCCCCATTATGTTTCGCACGGTGTCAAACCTTGCATACACCACACGTTTGCACACGCAAAAGTAATGGCATTTGTGCAAGACAAGATGTCCTCGATGCCCAAGGTTGATACCTCAACACCGCTCCCACGCGTGACGTCCCAGGGAGTCAAACACTTCCCTGAATTGGCAGTTTGGCTGGCCGCTAAGGGACCGTGGCGGGGAACCATTTCGGCTTACGATTCGATTTACAAAACCAAATCCCAAGATCACATCCAACAGCCGACCGGCGGATCGCTGTCGGTTTTGTATCACAACAAAGTTGGTTTGTTGCTCGCAAGCAGTATGGCTCGCTACATCCAAGTTGAACCGCTCAATCAGCAAGCAAATCCAGGCGAGGACTTCCCGCTGACCACTCGCATTGAAGCACGTAACAACGATACTTGGTACACCAACATCTACGATCTCAAAGCAGAGGTTGACGTGAAGGAAGAAGACCAGCGAATCACGTTTGACGTGGCAGCTAAGATGCAAGACGAGGATCGCAACTTAGTCCCAGACGGCGGCGCGGCTTGTAGTCTTCAATATCAATTCGAGCACGACAAAGTCACCATCTCGGCGATCAATTCTGAATTCGCAGAAGGGCAAGATCCCGGCACGTTGGTCGTTCCCATCGTTTCGCCATCCGGTGAAGAGGTCCGTCAAACTTCTTCCAACCGAATTGAGATCGACAAGCCCGAAGGCTCGGTTGTCATTGAGTGTAATGTGCCGATGGAAATCAAAGCTAGTGATAAGGGACGCATCTTCAATATGGTGCCCGGCGCAGAAGCCGTTCCAATCATGGTTCAAATGCCCAATGACAAGACGACTTCGGTACGCGTCAAACTCTCTGTGGTCTAGCTGACAAGGACACTTTCAGTAGCCGTTTGCGCGATAGCCTCTGTCTTTAAAGTGTCATCGTTGGCAACCGTGGCTAGCGAGCGGTCGGTTTAGTTAGCCGTTTGCCGCTAGCGTCAAAACGGCTAATCAATCCAGCGAAACGCTTTACTTTGAACTCAAGCTACCGCTAGCCAGCGAAAGCATTTTGAGAATTGATGTAGGCCGGAACATTGATGTAGGCCGGAAAAAGCGAAGCGAAGTTCAGGCAATTCAACCAGTTCAGCTCTGTGCAATGCAGTGGCCGGAACTGCGCTTCGCTTAATCCGGCCTACATCCCCTAACAAACTTGAAAATGGTCTAGGAACCGTATTCCGTTGTGGCAGATGAAGATGAGCTTCAAAAACATAGAATCCGATCTCGAAGAAGGGACGTTTCGGCGTAACGGCCCGACGCACCGTCACCACGAATTCTTAAAAGAGTTTATCGCTAAATACAAAACAAAACACGCCCGCTTTGTGGCCGTCATTACAGCGGCGGATAGGGTCGTTTTGTAGATTCGTTGCCTTCAATTTTAATCAAGCGAAAACAATGTACTCGACACGTTTTTTCTTCCTTCTTTTAGTCTCGTTCAGCACGCTTCGCACGATTGATGCGAGTTCGGTCGTTGATCTGCGATGTGATTACCGCGTCAATCCGTTGGCAGTTGATCGAAGCAACCCGTTGTTGTCGTGGCGTATGCAGGGCACCCGGAAAGGCTTAGCACAGTCTGCATACCAGATTCAAGCAGCGACTTCACCGGAGGGCTTGGGGGCAAATAGTCAAAGCACCAATGGAACACCCGATCTGTGGGATTCTGGTTGGGTTTCGGGTCGCAAGTCGATGGCAATCGAATACAGCGGAGAACTTCCTCGGTCTATGCAGCGAGTTCATTGGCGAGTTCGTGTGAAAGATGATCGCGGTAAAATCCTGCCGTGGTCTGAAATAAATTGGTTTGACGTTGGCCTCTTGAAAGATGGTGACTGGCAGGACGCGAAGTGGATCTCGTGTAACCGAGAACTGCAAACGGAATATGGTCCGGCTAATGTGATGGGAGACTGGATTGCGGTAGCTGGTGATGCAAAAGCCGCTGAAACAATTACTTATAAATTCCAATTTTCTTCGCCTGACAAGCACGTCGTCTACGCCGGTGGATGGTGGAGCCACGTCGACATGGGTAGCATCGAAATAAAGGTGAATGGCCAAAAAGGTCTCAGTGGTCCCGAAGGCCCCGCGACGATTCATTACAAGGACTTCAGCTTCCAAATTGGGACTGACAACGAGGTCAGTATTACCCTTTCCGATGCTAAATCGTCGACACCAATCTCGTTCGGTATGAAAATTGTCTTCGCCGATGGTAGCGAGGAAATCATTCAGTCGTCTGCTGATTGGCAGGTCAAAACTGACGAGGAACAGAACTCTTTGAGCGTGGTCTGCGAGTATGGCCAAGAACCACTTGGCGAAGCAAAAATCTCACCAAGGGCTCCATTGGCGGCGACTTGGTACAAGAAGAACTTTAATGTATCCAAGGCTGTCTCTTCAGCCCGGTTGTACGTGTGCGGTTTGGGATACAACGAACCTTATCTAAATGGATCCAAAGTGGGTGACCATGGATTGGACCCTGGTCAGTCCGACTACGAAAAGTTCGCGTACTATTCAACGTACGACGTCAAGGATCAGATTAATCCAGGCGAGAATGCACTTTCGATTTTGTTGGGTGACGGTTGGTACAACAACGATCGCTGGTTCTCTCATTCGCGGTATTTGTACGGCAAGCCTGGGCTCCGTGCTCTTCTGCATATCACCTACCACGACGGAACGACTGACAGGGTTATTACCAACGATGGTTGGAGGTGGAAACAATCAGGTCTCACCATGTCGAATTTGTTTCTCGGTGATTACATGGACTACCGATTGTGGGATACCGAGTGGGAAAAACCAGGCATGTCATCTAGCTGGAAGCCCGTTCAAAGTGTCAAGCCGCTTTCTCCCAAGTTGATCGCCCAAGATTTTCCACCCATTCGGATCGTTCGCGAAATCGACCCGATTAAAACATGGCAAGTCGGTGAAAAGACCTGGGTTGTTGATTTGGGCCAAAATATCAGCGGGTGGGTCCGTTTAGATTTCGATGAGCCTGCCGGAACAGTCATCCGAATGCGATGTGTCGAGATGCTTCAGAAAGACGAAACCTACATTGATAATGTTCCACGATCATTTTGGAATTGTCATGCATCGCCGCAACACCACCGGATCATCGCCGATGGTGAACCGCACCGTTGGCGACCCTATTTCAGTTATCACGGGTTCCGTTTTGCCGAAATCCATGGTCTTAGCCAAGCCCCGAAGCCAGGCCAAGTTAAAGGCTTAGTCGTTCACAGCGATACGCCGGTCAGGGCAGCGTTTCGTTCTTCGGATCCGCTGTTAAACCGCATTTTTGATATGGGAATTCAGACGCACTTAAACAACATGCACTCGGTGTTGGAAGACTGTCCACACCGCGAAAAGTGTCAGTGGGGTGGGGATCTGCATTCTTCCTGGGCAACGGGATACTACACGCTTGATTCGGCTTCCTTTTACCGCCAACAGGTTCGAGTGTTCTACACGCCGCCCTTCGATCGATTGGGGATTCCCGGTCGTGTTGGCGTCGGTCGACGGGCCACAAACAAAACGCTGGATTTCACTTGGTCAGTGTCACCATTGTTTCTTGCTTGGCAAAATTACCAAATCAATGGTGACCTCCAAACCGCCAGCGATCATTACGACGAAATGCTGACGTTCTTGCGAGTGTTCGAGAAAAAATCACCGGACCTGCTGCCTCACATTCACCGATACGGCGATCACGCACCTCCCATCGGAATTCCTCGAACGCCTGCCGATAGTCAATTGATTGCGGCACTGAATTTTTACGCGGCAGCTGATCGTTTCGCTGTGTTCGCACAAGAGCTTGGCAAAGCAGGCGATGCGGCGTGGAGCCGTGATCTGGCCAGTCGGATTCGTGCTTCGATCAATCGAAACTATTTCGATGCAAAAAATAAAACCTACGGCAACGGAACACACGACAGCTTGGCACTATCGTTCGGCGTGGTGGACGAATCGGATCGGGATGCCGTCGCGTCTTCGCTTGCCAAGATCTATCAAGACAACGGTAAACAGTTTGATGGTGGATTTATGTCTTACTACATTTATCCAGAACTTTCGAAAAACGGATACGTCGACCTAGCATTGGATATGTTGCGAAATCCCGACTATCCAGGGATTGCCCAGAGCATCCGAGATTACGACGCAACAACCATCTTTGAACGGTTCCGCAATGACTCGCGCCAGAAACAACTGAATCAGTCACTTGATCATCATGCGATGAATCACCCCACCGCCTGGATGCTCAATTATCTAGCGGGCATCCGGAATCATCCCGACGAAACAGGAATGACTAGACTTCTACTTGCACCCGAGGTGCCGCTGGATCTGGAAAACGTTCAGGCTAGCCTAATGACCAACAATGGACTGGTCCAAAGCGAATGGAATCAACGAAACGGGAAGATTAAGTGGCGGGTGCACGTCCCACCGAACAGTACAGCCGAAGTGCGGTTACCCAAGGAGATCGTTGATCTTCGCATTGACGGTTTGCAGTCGCAAGTGAATCCACAGGGTTTTGAAATTGACTCCGGTACCTACCTAATTCAATGGCAAAAGCTCTAGCCAAATCAACTAGGTGCGGTTCGTTGTTTCATGCATCCCTGTTCCATGCATCCCTGTTCCATGCATCCCTGTTCCATGCATCCCTCCTGCGATGTCATGCGAGTGGAACACATTCGTTTGCTTATCGCATCAATGCTTCCCACAGAGCCCTGTCGATCAAATTCAAGAAGCATCTGAAGGAAATCTTCGTAAAGAAGACGTCCAGGTGTTGGTCAAAATAACCTGACCCGATTTCCAATCTTAGCATGGTTACTTCCGAAGAAGCATTGCTTGGATTTCCACGGGTGTTGAGTACGCATTGCCGCCCTGATCGGCTCCGGTGATCCACCAATAGAGCATTCCGGCGTCGGAGCAATCAAACTTGTTGGTCTGGAATTTTACAACGCCATCTCGTTCAGCATACTGAAGCTGTTTCCAAATCCATTTGATGTTAGGGTCACGTTCTCGCTTGGTCCAATCCCAATAATCGATGGCGGTCTGCAAGCCAGCGTTCTGGTCGCCAATTTGGTGTTCCGTGACACCGAAACTTAGAATCTGTTCCCATGTGAAAAAATCACCACTGTCATCGTTGGCTGGGTGATGTGAAATCACGTGAACGTATCTTTGCTTTGCGGACGTTGACGCCTGCAACGCGTAGCCGATGATATCAGGTTCACCCGCTTCGATAATCCACAGCGGGTCGTCTTTGGTGGAGGCGTTGATCGCATCACGCAGGTCGCGGACGGCTGCTTCTTGTTGTGTACGGCAATTGAAAATGTCGTTAAGGTTCCCGTAGGGACCAAACCTTGCAACGCCTTCCTCGCAAATTCGTTGCAGCACTTTTTGGCGTCTTCGTTCGTCTGACTTAGAGATGCGATCGACCGGCTTCAAGTCACATGAATGAGACAAATGCACTAATCGGTCATTTAAACCGGATGCCTTCAGCAGACCAAACATGACTGCCGTGGCACCGATGTCGTCGGGGTCAGGCGAGTTCCCGTCGGCGACAATCGCTAGCCGACCCGCCGGAGGTTTGATGTTCCCTACAGTCTCAGCCAGGTCAATTTTATTTGCGGACGACCTTCCACGGGGCAACGTTTCCTTCGCCGAAAGATTTTCCGCGACTTCCGGAGTTACCGATTGGTGCCGAAAAACAATTCGGTCTAGCTTAAAAGCCTTCGACCGTCCAGAAACCACCAGCGTATAAAGATTGCCAGTCTTGAATCGATAGATGGCAATCCGTTTGTTATTGTGACCACCGGGATCGAGTCGGTTACCTGACGCCCAAACAAACTTCTTATCATTGCCACCAAAAAACTTGGTGTCCTTCTTCAGCAGAGTCAACGGCGCATCATCACCATGCTTTTTTCCGGCATTTGGACCAGCGTCATACTTTCCTTGCACACGGACATAGCAATCATTGGCAACATCTTTTCGCATTTCGCCATCAATGACTTGAGTTTCCCGAGCACAACGAAGGTGCAACGCATACAACCCAGGTTTGTTGATTCTGAATGTGTACAGAAGAGGGCAATTAGGTCGCCCAGAAAGGTAATCATTGCCAGTGAAATCGAGATACCCAGTGCCTGTGTAGTTCAGGATTGAATTTCTTCTTTGCCAACTGCCCAGTCGTGACGTCGTGTTTTCTGCATCGATAATCACTAACCCGTTTTCTTCTTGATAAAGCTGACTTGCCAATGAGCTGCCGACGCCACAGATCAAGGCAGCAGTGAGGATCAACAATCTAATTGAAAAGTTCATTGCTTAGCTTCCTTTAGTCGGTAGTCAATCACATGCAGAGACGATGGGAATCCATCGAGCGGTTCATTCAGGTCGGTCTCCAGGAGCCTAGCGGGTACCTCTTGACCGTATATGGAAAGCTCACGATCTGATTTCCATCGCTGTAGATCGACCAATGCATCGCCGATGATAGACTGAGGTTCATCTAGCTCAACACGAACCCAATCCCATCCATTGCTATTGGAGCGAGGCAAACCCGTGGCAACCAACAGCTGGTCATTGCTGGCGTAAACGAGGACGAATGTACGTTTTTCTGTCCCAACCAATTTTGGTCGAGTTCCAATAAATGGAAGGACTTCACTCTGCCAGAGACCGTCGCGGCTTCGCCAATAATGGTGATAACGATTTTCCCAAGTGCCAGCAATTTCGCCGCGAAGCCGATGCCGCAGCATGACATGAATGCTGCCGTCTTCGTACGCATAGTGCGTGTTCTGGTTCGTCAGCCCAAAGTGCGTTGGGATTCGAGCGACAACTAAACCGGGGCTGTTCAAGTGGATGAATTCTTGGCCCGTTTTCGCGATCTGCTTTCCAGCGGAATTGTGCCACGTGCGGCCATCGTCATCACTGTAGGTGTAACAGAGGTCATGCTGGTTTTTCAAATCAGTTTTCTTGAATCGGTCCCGCCAGATCCAAGTCGCGTGTAATCGATTTCCTGCGTAGGAGATCGAATTGACGTAGGGGCAACGGTACAGACTTGTTTCACCATCAACGGTGAACTTACCAATGTCGCGAGAAATAAATTTCCCGAGGCCCGAAGTCCAATCATGCGTTTCGCCATCGTACTCTTCAATCATCCCGTCACCATTTCCGGATGTGACTGCTCGATAGTAGAGCATCAGATTGCCGCTTGGAGCCGGAATGAATCTTGGGTAAGTCACGGAATCGTCAGGCGTAACCGAGCCGAGCGTGTGAACGACGCCACCAAAAAGGTCTGCGGTCCAATCCACCGAATCCGGATTGTGGGCCACGCCTAGTTTTGAAACTCGATAGTTTAATTGCGTTGCGTGATGGTCAAACGCCATATGAATCGTGCCGTCCTTATCGCAGATTCCTAATACGGTGGCATTGTGTGAATCATTCGTTTTGAATTTGTGGTCTTCGAAATGAATGATTTCCCATTTCTCACTTGGAAGCTTCCTGCGGCCGATGCAAACACGTCGTCGCGCATCGTAGTAAGTGACGTATTGGTAACCGCGGTAAGTTGTCAGTGGTGTTTGTTGATGAGTTCGACCATTGACCGCAGTCGAAAAACGTGCTGCGGGACCGAGTGCAAACGTTAGTGCCTGCTCATCGACGGTTGTCTTTTTTAAGAACTCGATTGGCTCAGCCTGCGTCTGACCTTGCAATTGGCCTTGCACTGCGACGGCTATCCCAAATGCTAGAAGACCTAGTCGCAAAGGAGCGAAAAATCGCATGGTTTTAAATAATGGGGATGATCTTTTCATAGAGATAGTGTATTCGCAAATGACGGACCTGTGCGATGCAGGGCTGGTCTCAAAGAGCGTGTTCCGCCCTAGCACACATCTTTCACAAAGATGCATGTCATCGCATCGCCCTAGGGTTTGATCTTAGTCAGGGTTTGGGCAATTTCGCAGTCTGCGGGAATCTGACGGCGTCCATGATCAGTCAAGCGATCGAGTTCGCGGTAACGTATCGACGCCAAGTCGGTCACTTTGTTGAACTGTTGCTGTACGTATTGGTCTACCTGCTCTTCCACCCAGTTCGCGTCAACCGTTTCACCATTTTCCACCGATCTTTCGATCACGGATGTCTGATACACCAGCTTCCTAAAACGGTCACCCAATCGAGGATCAGCTGACAACCGTAGATGGTCAAATTCGTGAAGCACCAATGGGTCACTCCAAAAACGTTCAGTATCAGGTCGCTCCAGAAACCAGATTTCGTGCGTCGTCCTAAGTTGCACCAATCGAAAACGAAATCGGATTTGGCAGATGCGATTCGATCCGGCCTGATGCATCGTCCATCTAGGATTACTGCGATAACGATGCACCATCCGAAACGTCGTTTCAGCCGCCATCCCTTCTTGGGATGGTCGTCGACCGCCAAACGAAATCTTCAAATCACCTGAATCGATCCAGCGCTTGATCGTTTCGGGCGGCTCAGGAAGATCCGCCAAACGAATGGTTTGCGTTTCTGTTGGTCGATTTTCTTGGGACAGGCATGACACGCAACATTCAAATTGCCAGCAAATTAGAAAGACTAGGAGCCAATGACGATGGAACGATTTAATCCTAGCCCATCGGAATTGTTGATCTTTACACCTGACCGGCAAAGTCGCTAACGGAGAAGCAACGGGCGTCGTTCTGCTTTGGGACGATCGCGGGTGGGTAGATAGAAGAAAAGCGTAAATTTTCCCTGCACCTTAGAAACAAAGGAAGCGGCGATGAGGTTTTCTGGACCCGCTAATCTTACGTTGACCAATACCATTCTGGCACTCGCCTTGATTGCCAGTTTTTATTGGCTGTCGCTCCCCTACCATTCTTCCGTAGCCATTGGCGGTAGCCCCGATAGGCAAAGTCAACACTACGAAGGTTCATCAACGCCCAACGTTTGGCTCGGCGAGAAAACCGAATACGTCGATCTTATTGAATTAAACCACTTCATTGATGACGAAGGACGGCAAGTTTTTCGGCAGTTAGTATTTTACGATTGGTCAGACTTGGACAAGCGATTCCAAGTAAGGGCATGGCGACTCGTTAAGAACGATCGGCAGTTGCCCCGGCGATTCTGGAAACCCGATCGCTACGAATGTCACTGGCACGACGGCGGGCAGCGGAAAATTGTCTCTGCAAAACAATTGCAAGAGACTTGGTCCCAACAAGATCCAGAAAGAACCAATCGAAAGTACCTACCGGAAGGTCAGCGAATACCACTTTTCACAAACCACTAGCTTTTGACCCAACTAGCTTTTGACCGTGCCTGTCATGCGATCAAAAAAGATGCGTGCATGGTCCAGCACGGCGTCGTATTCAACATTCTCGACGTCTTCGCCAATCAATTCGACCTCCAAGGGCCCGGTGTAGCCGGAAGTCATCAAGCAATCGAAAATCTGTTGGTTGGCAATACAGCCATCACCAAGCAAACAGCGGTTCATTTCGCCGACCGGGCTGTGACGACCATCACCAAACTGAACCAATCGTAGATGAGGCACGACATCGGGCAACCATGCTAAGGTGTCTTCATTCATGCCAACGTGATACGTGTCCAATGTCATGCCCAGGTTGGGATGTCCTACGGTTTCAATGATGTCGAGCGCCGCTTGCAGATCATTGATGAAGGACCATTCATCTCCGCAACCGGGATGAATGGGTTCCAGCGATAGTTGAACTCCGAAACTTTCTGCTGCTAAAGATATTTCCAGCAGTGCCTCGCAGAGCGTGCGGCGTGCGTGCGATCGAATGTGATTATTACGTCCGCCAGCCAACACGATCAGCGTTTCTGCACGTAGGTTTGCCGCTTCACGCACTGCACCAATCGCGTCATTGACGGCATCTGATACAGGACGCCCATCACTTCCAGTAAAACCGCCCGCCCAAGATAACGATGTCACTGCAAGCGAAGTTTCCGCGAGCAATTCAATCGTTTGATCGAGACCATAGTCAGCCAGTTTGGGGCGATAAATTCCAATGCCATCAAAACCGTGCGCGGCGTAGGCTGTTGCATCGGTCGCCATATCCCAACGCAAGGTTGACAATTGGCTAATCGACAGCGTGTTCATCCGTGGGTCTGATCGATTCATACCGCTCGTAACGTTTTGTGAAAAAAGTCGCGTATCAAGTTGCAAGCGAACAACGTCCTGTCATTACGCTGCTTTTGTGTCGGCGGAAGTATCGGTTTGCAACGCCTTGTTGTAAAGATCGCTTCAGCAACAAAATTGTGTCGTTAGATACGTCGACTTAATTTCTGCGGGTTTAAACGAGCATTTCGTGGTGGAACTTTTTAGATTCCCCCACACAAAGGATCTTGGATAAAATCTACCACAAGAATGATGGAACCGATGCCTTCATGTCGAGCGACGTTGTCACTGCATGTGAGGTAGTCTTCGTCCTTGGTTTCTTGCTGTTTTGAGGTGTTCTTCCAGATCGTTCGCTGATAGGGGAACAATTGGGATGGTGATCAAAAACTGGGGATCAATCTCGCTGCTGGCCCGTCGTTTGGTTAGTTGTTCGACTTCTTCTTCAAGTGAATCAAGCCAAGCCGGCACATCAAGCCCGACACCGGTAGGATTGCGAGTTAAAAGTGAAGATTCTTGCTCCAGCAATTCAAATGCACGACTGGGCTGGTTGGCTTCGGCATCTCGCATCGCCGGCCCAATGAGCGCTCGCATACGATCAACGGTCATGGGTTGAATAAAGTTCTCGTTAATTCGGTCTGCGACCGTCGGCATCCGCATCGCATAAGTTTTTTGCAGTTGCTTTAGTTTTTTGGCATAGAGTTCTGCTTCAGCGCCGATGCGTTGTTGCAGGCTGCGACGCCACATCATGGCAGGCCCATCAAGTCCACATCGGACCAGGACTTCGTGCGCCCACATGACAGGCCTAAGATTCCAGGCGATTCTTTCGTAGCGAACTCGCAACCGCAGGAAGTCTAAGAACATGTAAACCAAATCGCCACGATCGCTTTGCGTGGTCGTGCTATTGTAATCAAGGTATTCTGCGTGATGATCAATCAGCGATTCGTAGACCAAAGTGATCCAGCGTTCCGCCTTTGCAATCGACAACTTGCCTGATTCGATGTCTATAAAGAGCCGCGTCCGTATGAAATGCTCATCCTCCGCGGCAACCGCGCGTTCGATCCATGGACCGACGCCCTGATGAAGAATCGCTCGCACGTTACCGAGCTGCAAAAACGTTTGCGTAAAGATTGGGTCACCATAGGTCTTGATGAATTCAACCATCTGCTCCCACTTCGCAGGATCGGATACCATTTCAAGCGGTGAAAGACGAAGCGTTTGACTATGTGCTAGCCAACTAGCCAACATGGTCTCGGTCAGCCGCTCCAACAAGGCGATCATCGTTTCGGCATTCTTTTTGTCGTCTAGGCGATTTTCGTCATCCGAATCCAAACGAAGTTCCGCTTCTGCATCTTCCGCATGGGCGTCATCTTTGCCGACAAGCCGATGCGAGTGTCGTGAAGATTCGACGATCGAAGCGACAAGCGAACGAAAACCGGCTTGGAACATGCCGTCAAATTCGGTTACTGCACCGATGCCAATCGGATTGGTTTGTTCCATTTGCCGAGCGGTTTCTATCAGCCGACATGCTTCTGCGATCAAACCGCGACGAGGCAACCAGTGCAGCAGGTGACGAAAAACCCGTTGCCGTAAACGGGCAACGTAGATTTTGACCGGATCCCCACCTCGCGACAATGGAATGTAAAGCAAGTTTTTGTTTTGAATTGCATCAAGAAACTGAGGAAACTGCTTCTTTGCTGCTTCCACATCATTAGCGATCAACGCCGCAAACATGCTGATAGCACCTGCGTCGTCTTCGGCCAATTCCATCGTCACTTCATCGTGTAGGCCATCGGCAGCGAGAACGTTTTCTCGATCAGAAAGCGACAGCATCACGCCGCTAATCAAGCGCCGTGCGTCTGACATTTCGACTGCGGTGTTTATGATCCGTTCCATTAACGAATCACGCGTCACGCGAAGGCGATCGTAGCTTCGCATCGAATCCTTGTCGCTGCCCGCTGGCGCAACCTTGTAGCTGCGAACTGCATCAAGAAGCTCTAACAGTCCGATGCGATTTTCGCGAGCCCGCCGAGACCAGCTTTGCAGCGATTGCCAGCGGTCATCCAGGTCATCGCGATTCGTGTCGGTGACAGCGATGTCAGCAGCCACTGCCCACATACGCGCAAGCGATTGCAGGAAATTTAAATGATCGATCAGTCGCTTCGATTCAGCTTCCAATTCATCGCTGCCCGATTCTGTATCGGGATCGTAGATTGCACCATCATTGCCGTCATCGGTAGTGTCCCGGTAAGTCATGCCCTCATAGGCGGCACCATACAAGTCGTCTTCATCAGATGAGTCATCATCCAGTTCGCTATTAGCTGCTGATAGTTCCAGATCCCAGTCTCGCTTATTGCCCGGGCCTTTCGCGAGCAAGAACTGAGGGGCTGACCAAAATTCTTCTGCATTGGCTTCCAGGTAATCGAAGAACTTTCTCGCGAGTGGCCAGACGTCGCGGGTGTCGCTTTGATTGACCTGATCGATCGACGGTTCGCCGTAGGCGGGTTTGTCCTCCGTTGAACTTCGTAGTTTTAGAAGCCAACGCTCAGATAGGCGTGGTAGTGAACTTGCGCCGGATCGCAAGCCAACGCGATCCGCATTGCTGAGCCAATGGACCAGGATCGCCATCGATGGAACAAAGTCTTCGCGTTCCAGCAGCGCCGAAATCACCAGTGCATAGGCTCGTGGCGAATCAAACAGATCAGCGTGGGGAGCCCAGAATTTGACGTTGCCCGCTTCAGCACCGCCTTGATGCCACAACTGCAGAGCTCGAGCGACCAGTTTCGCAGAATCGAAGGACTCTTCCGGGTCAGTTGCTTCGATTGCCTCGACTGTATGGGCTGCGAATTGTCGCCACCACGTCGCAACCTCGGCGTAGCAGTCCTCCATCTGTTGATAGATCTGATTTTGGTTCTGCGCGGCCGCTTCGCTCCACACCCGGGCAATGTAGCCGAACATTTGATCAATCAGATAAACTAGATCATCAACGCGGCTGTCATGAACACCGCTTTCGGGGCCTGGGTACAAGCTAAAATTGCCACCGCTTCCCAGGATGTCCCAGGGATCAACAACTGCTCCACACTGGATCGCTCGCTTGAGTAAGTCAAAGGTGTTGGCGGGAACCTTGCTGGCTTGTTCCAAGTTGCCTTCGCGAAGACGACGCAGGCCCGTTGTCATTAAACAATCGATCCGACAGACCATCCGTGCCGAAGCGGCTGGCACGGTATCTAATTGCTTTGCGGCAGCTTCGGCATAACCCATCCGAGCATAGAGTCGAGCCAGTTGGACGTGCTGTAGTTGATCCGCGCGACGATTGGCGAGCGCGGCATTGAGGAACTGACGAACAGCACCAAAGGGCTGATGCCGAAGACGACTTTCCGCCAACAGGCGTTTGCCATGTTCGCCACCGATCGCTTGCATACGGTCGTCGTAGAAGGCATCGCGATACTGAGCGATCGGTTTCATCAACGACCCCAGCGTCACGTTACTGGTGTAAGCGCCAGGCCCCCAGCCACTGATCCCAGAAGCCATCAGGATCGTGCCTGCCAACACGGTGGCAGATTCCACCATCAATTCGCCGCGATCATGCTGGTCATCTTCGGCGACTCGTCGCAAAAGAGCGTCTAAGGTAACTCCGCGAACGATAAATCGGTTGAAGTAACCATCGCTGCTGATGCTGCCTTCGTCCCAACCGCCAAAGTGGTAATTGGGTCGACGATTGACGGGATGATCAAAGTCGTACGCTCGCGGATCAATCGCCAGTTCTTTCATTCGATCTGGATCAAACGCAGCCGAACGCAAGATGTCCGCCGAAGTGTTTTGAAGCACTTCGATCGTCAATGAAATGATCTCGTGATACGGACCAGCCGAAACGCCCGCGCCGTCGATGTACAATGACACGGGGCAGACAAATTCATGCCGATACGGTTCGCAGCGACGATTTTCTAGCATGGCTACCGGACGGTAACCCACAAAGTCGTCGATTCGATCAATCGCCAATTGAATGACCTTCTGTTCGTCGACATCATTGGCTTCATCGATCGAAAGTAACGCATCGGCCGCCTTTGCCATCACAAAACCATTGAACACCAACTCAGGTTCTTGGTGAAACAAAAGATCGCGATGAAAATCCAAATACGCAGGCAGCAATTCACTCCACAGCAATCGGATAATTCGTTCAGCTTGCGAAGTGTCGGCGAACGCAGTGCCCACCGATGGATCGGAGGACAAATCAGCCAAAGTCCACCGAATCCAATCGTTAACGACCAGCCAGCCTGGCATCCCTGTTAACGGATCACCTTGGGTTGCAAACGCGTAGACATCGTTCCATGCCGCTAACGTTTGGGCATCAATGCAACCGACTGTCGTTCGCTCACCCTTGGTTCCCGACGAAAAATTCAGGTACCCCGCCAAGCGGCGTAGCATTTCGCGGATCGGTTCCGGTGGTGTGGTGGGTTGCATTTTAAGACACCTGAAGCGGGAACTCGGTTGAATTCCTACTTCTTGCCTTTCTTCTTCTTAATTGCTTTTACTTTTGCTTTGGTGGCTTTCGCCTTTACCGGCACCTTTTTCGATGCAGTCTTCTTTTTGCTGGCCGACTTTTTCTTCGCTGGTGCTTTCGCCTTAGCTACGGCCTTCTTTTTCACAACTGCTTTTTTCTTGGATGATTTTTTCTTTGCTGCTTTCCCAAATGCGGCGTCCCAGCCGCTTGAGTACTGCTGGTTCGATCCAACTCTGATGACTGCCATGGCTTCGATTTCTTCCTTGTTAAATTAATTGGACTATCCGGCGTGGATACTTTTGTAGCGTGCCTTTAGAGCGGCGGATTCGTCTTCCGAGTCCAATCCCATCCGTTCGCGAAGCCCGCGTTCGTAGGTGTCGAAGTTGCCTTCGCACCACGTTAGTTTTCCTTCACCTTCGAACGCTAGAATATGCGTTGCCAGTCGATCAAGGAACCAGCGGTCGTGAGAGGTCACGACAATGCAGCCAGCAAAGTTGGCGATCGCCTCTTCGAGGGCTCGCAGCGTATCCACATCCAAGTCATTGGTCGGTTCGTCCAACAGCAACACATTGCAACCACGACGAAGCAGTTTCGCCAAGTGAACTCGGTTGCGTTCGCCACCGGACAACGTGCCAACTTTCTTTTCTTGGTCGGGGCCTTTGAAGTTAAATTTCGACACGTAAGACCGCGCATTGACCGGGCGACCGTCCAGGTTGATCGTTTCAGTGCCGCCACTGATTTCTTGGAACACCGTGTTGTCGGCAGCCAGCGAATCGCGACTTTGATCGACGTACCCAAGATCGACGGTGTCACCGATTCGGATCGTGCCACTGTCGGGAGTGTCTTGACCGGTCAGCATCCGGAACAGGGTTGTCTTGCCAGCTCCGTTGGGGCCAATCACACCGACGATTCCGCCAGCGGGCAAGCGGAAGGAAAGGTCATCCATCAAAACCTTTTCGCCAAACGCTTTGTTAATTCCGCTGGCCTCAATCACTAAGTCACCGAGATGGCGTCCTGACGGAATTCGGATTTCCAATTCGTCTAGCGATGTGTTGTCTTGTTCGGCGACCATCTTTTCGTAAGCGCTAATCCGAGCCTTGCTTTTGGCTTGCCGAGCCTTGGGACTCATACGAATCCATTCTAATTCACGAGCCAATGATTTTTCCTTGGCCTTTTGCTGGCGTTGCTCGATTGCCATTCGCTTGGCACGAGCTTCCAGCCACGCGGTGTAATTGCCCTCGAACGGAATTCCCTTTCCACGATCGATTTCCAAGATCCACTGGGCAACGTTGTCGAGGAAGTAGCGATCGTGCGTTACGGCGACCACGGTGCCGGCGTATCGTGCTAGATGCTGTTCCAACCAGGAAACAGATTCAGCATCCAAGTGGTTGGTCGGTTCATCCAGCAAAAGTAAATCAGGTTGGCGAATTAGTAATTGGCAAAGCGCGATGCGACGCTTTTCACCGCCAGACAACGTTTTAACACTGGCGTCGCCCGGTGGCAGATTCATTACTCGCATCGACATTTCGACTTGACGATCAAGTTCCCACAGGTTGCCCGCGTCGATGGTGTCCTGCAACGTTGCCATTTCGTCGCAAAGCTTTTGCATTTCTTTGTCGTCGGTCACGTCCCCCAGCATGGCACCGATTTCGTTGAAGCGATCCAAAATTGCTTGCCGTTCCGTGACAGCGATTTGAACGTTCTCGAAAACGGTCTTGGTTTCATCTAGCGGCGGCTCCTGCTCGAGATACCCGACAGTAAAACCTTTGCCCAGCCGCGCGGTACCCTCAAATTCTTTATCCTGACCCGCCATGATTCGCATCAGCGTCGACTTTCCCGCACCGTTGGGTCCAAGAACGCCGATCTTAGCGCCTGGGTAAAACGCCAAGTTGACTTCTTCGAGAACCTTTTTCTGGCCATGCTTCTTGGTCAGGTTTTCGACTTGGTAAATGTAGTGTCGTGACATAGTGGAATAGGTTTTAGGGGTTAAGCTTTAGGTTCAAGACAAGTTCAGGAAAACAAGTCTGCGACTCTACATTGGAAAGTCGGTTCGATCTCGGGGATCGATCATGTTTCATCTTCGGTTTGCATGACATCCGATCCGTCTTGTTGAAACCAACGGTTTGCTGGTGGCAAGTTCGCAGTAGGCCGGCAAACCGTCCGCAATCTGGAATTGCTTCGCCGTCATCAGATCGGTTGTCTTCAAGACATCTGACATGACTCTTACTCCCATTCGATCGTGGCGGGTGGCTTGCTGCTGATGTCGTAACAGACGCGATTGACACCTTTGACTTCATTGATGATTCGCGAACTCATCCTGCCTAACAGGTCATAGGGCAAATGCGACCAGTCGGCGGTCATGAAATCGGATGTGTCGACGCTGCGAATCGCGATCGCATTTTCGTAAGTTCTTGCGTCGCCCATCACGCCAACACTTTGCACTGGCAGCAACACGGCAAAGGACTGACTTGTTTCGCGGTAAAGCCCCGCCTTTTCAATTTCCTCGACCACGATCGCATCGGCTTGTCTAAGCACCACCAATTTATCTCGAGTGACTTCACCCAAGCAGCGTACCGCCAAACCTGGGCCTGGGAACGGGTGTCGCCACACCAACGATTCAGGCAGCCCAAGCTCTAGCCCCAAACGCCGCACCTCGTCCTTAAACAAATCACGCAGCGGCTCGACCAATTCAAAACCAAGTTCCTCCGGCAAGCCACCAACGTTATGGTGCAATTTGATCGTTGCGGCGGGGCCGTCGGGATCAGCACCACTTTCAATCACGTCCGGATACAAGGTTCCCTGTGCCAAGAAATGAGCGTCATCAATCTTTTCAGCTTCGGCCTTGAAGCAGTCGATGAAGTCGTGACCGATTCGCCTTCGCTTCTCTTGCGGTTCGGTGACACCCGCCAAGGAAGCCAGGAATCGATCTTCGGCGTCGACAACATGCAGGTCAGCTTTGAAGTGATTGCTGAATTCGTCGATTACCAGCTGCTGCTCGTTTTTACGAAGCAAGCCATTGTCGATCAGGATGCAAGAAAGTTGTGGGCCAATCGCTTTGTAAAGCAGAGCTGCGACCACGGATGAATCAACGCCACCAGACAAACCACAAATCACACCGCGGTCGCCGACTTGTTCTCGCACCGATTCAATCACAGCGTTAGCAAAGTCACCGAGTTTCCATGTTGGTTCGCACTGGCAAACACCAATCACAAAGTTTTCCAGCAACTTGCCGCCCAGCGGCGTGTGGGTAACTTCGGGATGAAACTGGATTCCATAAACGGGCAGTTCGCGGTGACGAATCGCAGCGTGCGGGCATGTGGGTGTCGCCGCAAGTGTTTCAAATGCATCAGCGACCGATGAGATCTGATCGCCGTGGCTCATCCACACATCGATTTCAGCTGGCATGTCGGCAAAGAGCTCGCCAGCTTCGGAAACAGCACAAGCCGCCCGGCCGTATTCTCGCGAAGTCGTGTTGGCAACTTCGCCGCCCAAAGCATCACAAGTCAACTGCATTCCATAGCAAATCCCAAGCACCGGAATGCCAAGCTTGAACAGTTCGGGATCACAGCGAGGTGCGCCGTCTTCGTAAACGCTCGCTGGACCGCCGGACAAGATGATGCCTTTGGGTTTTAGTTCGGCGATACGGTCGGCTGTGATGTCGTGTCGCAGGATTTGGCAGTAAACGTTTTGGTCGCGAACTCGCCTGGCAATGAGTTGCGCATACTGGGAACCAAAATCAAGGACAACAATTCGCTGTGCCGTCAGCGGATCAGTCGCTCCATCAAGCAGCGAGGTCTTCGCTGAGGCGGGTTCTGTATTTGCCGAAGCGATGTTGGAGGGGGACTGGCTCATGCGTTGATCTCGCTGCATTGTTCTCGACGCTGCCGGTGGCACGATCCACTGGGAGTCGCAGAATCGAATCCCGAAGTGTAGAAAATGGCGGTGACTTGATGAAGGGGCACGCGCGGCCGACCGGGCCAAAGACACGAAAGAAATTTATATGCGAATCTTACTGACAAACGATGACGGAGTCTTTGCACCCGGCCTGGCCGCACTTTATGAGCGACTGTGCGACCTTGGTGAGGTCGTGGTGGCGGCTCCGGCGACCGAACAAAGTGGCGTTGGGCATTCAATTACGTACCTAACACCGCTGACGTGCAAGTCCATCCACCGCAGCGGAAACAAGGGTGCTGTGAAGTATGGTGCCGGAAATCATTGGGCGTGGGCGGTCGATGGATCGCCAGCGGACTGCGTAAAGCTGTCAATTGCCGAATTGTTTCGCGATTCACCCGTCGATTTGGTGGTTAGCGGTATCAACAGCGGACTGAACGCCGGGATTAACGTTCTGTATAGCGGCACCGTCGCTGCGGCGATCGAGGGAGCGTTCTTTGGCGTTACCAGTATCGCGGTATCGCTCGAATACGATGAAGATGCTGACTACGATTCCGCTGCCGCCATTGCAGCTCGTGTCGTCGCCGAAATCGCGTCCAAGCCTGAATCCGCAGGCAAACTATTTAATCTGAATATCCCAACCGTCGCCGCCGCAAAGCAAGCTGCGGGAGAAAACCCGCCAGTGAAAATTGTGCCGATGGGGTTAACTCAGTACGGCCGCAGCTACGAAAAACGCGCCGATCCAAACGGGCGTAACTACTACTGGGCGATTTGGTCAGAACCCCCGCAACCGCCACCCGAAGCTGCTGATATCGTTCAATTGCGCGATGGACACGTCACTTTGACGCCTCTGCAATTTGATCTGACCAACCGAGCGATGTTGGACAAGATGAAGGACTGGACGGTCTGCATCATCCTTGGACTTGGGATTTATTGCATTTGACGCTTTCTGTAAGAATCTGCCAAAACGATTGACAAAAATATAGAGCCGCTTCGGCAGGCATACCGGTGGGAATCGAACTGAACGCTCGATCCAGAATGTTCCGCATCGCTATTGCGGACTGCGGTCTATCACGATTTCGTTGATCTTATTACGATTTGCGGGTTGAAATTGTCCCGCGAAAACACTTGAGAACCCTGCCATGGCTACCGTATCCACTGACATCGAAAACCTGGCTGTCGACACCATCCGAGCACTTAGTATGGACGGTGTTCAGACAGCCAACAGCGGTCACCCCGGCACGCCGATGGCGCTTGCACCGATCGCTTATCAGTTGTTCAATCACGCAATGAATTACGATCCCGATCAGCCAAACTGGCCCGGTCGTGATCGATTCATTCTGTCGTGCGGTCACGCTTCGATGCTGCTTTACAGCACGTTGCATTTAGCGGGCGTGAAGGCGACAGACGAAACAGGCAAGCCAACTGCGGACTTGGCGATTCCGATGGAGGACATCAAGAACTTCCGTCAAATCGGCAGCGTTTGTGCAGGGCACCCCGAATACGGCGAAGCCGCTGGCATCGAAACCACCACCGGGCCGCTCGGTGCGGGGGTCAGCAACAGTGTCGGCATGGCGATGGCTCAAAAATGGCTGGCCGAAAATTACAACACCGATGACGCCAAGCTATGCGACTACAACATCTACACAATTTGTAGCGACGGTGACTTGATGGAAGGCATCGCGACCGAAGCTGCTTCGGTCGCCGGTCACCTGGGGTTGGGTAACTTGGTCTGGTTCTATGACGACAACAACATCACGATCGAAGGCGACACCGATCTAGCGTTCAGCGAAGACGTTGGGACCAAGTTCAAGGGACTGGGGTGGAACGTCATTGATGTCGCCGACGCGAATGACCGCGCTGCCCTGTCCAAAGCGGTTGATGGTTTTCACGCATGCAACGATAAGCCGACGATCGTAATCGTTAAATCAATCATCGGTTACGGTGCCCCCAACAAACAAAACACTCACGGTGCCCACGGTGCCCCGCTCGGCTGGGACGAAGTTGAACTCGCTAAGAAGCACTACGGCTTGCCACCAGAAGAAAAATTCTTCGTTCCCGACGGCGTTCGCGAGCATTTTGCGGCGAATCTTGGGGCTCGCGGTGCGGAATGCTTCGCGGCATGGACGAAGACTTGGGAGAAGTATCAGGCGGATCACCCAGAGAAAGCCGCCGAACTGCAATGCATTTTTGATGGCGAATTGCCTGCGGGTTGGGACAAGGATATGCCCGTTTTCGATGCGGACGAAAAGGGCGATGCGACCCGCAACAGTAGCGGCAAGGTTCTCAATGCGATCGCAAAGAACATTCCGTTCATGATCGGCGGATCAGCTGACTTGGCACCGAGCAATAAATCCGACCTGAAATTTGAAGGGGCGGGCGAGTACTTGCCGGGACAATTCGGCGGTCGAAACCTGCACTTCGGAATTCGCGAACATGCGATGGCAGGAATCGCCAACGGTATCTCCCTATCTGGACTGCGATCCTATGCGGCCACCTTCTTTGTGTTTACCGATTACATGCGTGGTGCGATGCGACTGTCTGCCATCATGCACCAACCGGTGACGTACATTCTGACGCACGATTCAATTGGCGTCGGTGAAGACGGGCCGACTCACCAACCGGTGGAGCACCTAACCGCATGCCGCGCGATCCCAGGGTTGTATGTTTTCCGTCCCGGTGACGCCAACGAAGTGGCTGAGTGCTATCGCAAGGCGATGGCGTCGACCCGTAATCCATCGGCTTTTGTTTTGTCGCGTCAAAACATGCCAACGCTTTGCCGCACCAAGTACGCTTCGGCGGTTGGGTGTGCAAAAGGCGGCTATGTCTTGAAGGACTGTGATGGCACGCCCGATGTGATCTTGATGGGCAGCGGCAGCGAGCTGAATTTTGCCGTCACCGCCGGGGAAAAACTGGAAGCCGAAGGCAAGAAGGTTCGCGTGGTCAGCATGCCCTGCATGGATATCTTTGCCGACCAAGACCAGGCCTACATTGACGAAGTCCTGCCACCTGCGGTCACCAATCGCGTTGCGATCGAAGCCGGGCTTCGAATGAGCTGGGATCGTTGGATCGGCAGCCACGGCAAGTTCGTTGGCATGAGTGGCTACGGTGCCAGCGGCCCCTACGACAAGGTCTACGAGCACTTTGGCATCAACGCCGATGCAGTCGTGAAGGCCGCAAAACCCAAGTGGCTTGCCATGTATGACCAG
>CAYVAN010000045.1:9054-25170 GCA_964449225.1 uncultured Rhodopirellula sp. | reverse complement strand
TTTCCAAGCTGCACTGGAAAGCAGTCCCATTTCTTGATCGGGCGAGAAATCACCCAGCGGATCATCTGCAGTGCGTACCGTTAATACTCCCTCAAGCTCGTAAATCTGTTTTGCGAGTTCTTTCGTTTGGGTTTCTAGGGTTTGGCGATCGACGTCATCCGATTGGACGATCAAGAGCGTCACCGGATTGATTTTGCCAATATCAAAATGCTTGGACAATAATCGTAACCCAACTCGGCTGCCCGCATTGCGACTTAACTGACTACTAAGGTCGTAAGTAACAGATTTCTCATGACGGAAGCCATAAGATGCTGGGATACAAAGCAAGACTAGACCACTGAAAAGGGTCAAGAAAGGACGCCGGGTCAGCGTCAATGCGATCACGGTCCAAATGCTACCGGATTCAGAATCACCGGCTGGATCCCTCATCAATGGTGCCTTCGGCGTCGGGGAAGGCTTGATTTGGGCGGGCCAGAAAGATGCCGGACCGATCAGGGCTAACAACGCGGGTGTTAGCGTCGTGCAAACCAACAGCCCGATTAGCAAACAGATCGCGATGACAGGACCGGTGTAATGAAATTTGCCAAACTCCGCGACCCACAACATGCCTAAACCAACGACTGTTGTCATCGCGCTTCCGACTAAAGCCCCCATGACGCTGGAGAGCGAAGTTGCACAGGCTTGCAACCAATCCGCATTGGCGGCTTCTTCACGAACACGTGAAATAAGAAACAAGCAGTAGTCGGTCCCTGCACCAAACAAGATTACGACAATGAAAATGCGGCTGGTCGTAAACAAACGCATGTCCAACCATGGCACGGCCTCGCGCATCGACCAATCGCTCAGCAGCGCGACCATTGACGTGGAAACTAGTACTGCGACGCCAATCGAAACCATGGGAATGACGATTAGTAGTGGCGCTCGATAAACCCAAGCCAAAATGACCAAGATCATGACCACCGTGATCAACTCGGTGTAGCGGATCGCGTCGCGGGCTGCTGCTAGGGTTTCACCGCCTGTGGCAGCCGAACCGGTGATTTCTAATCGAATCCCTGGCTCAGTGTATCTGCTGCTGTACTGCAGCACGTCGGCTACTAACGCTTTAACTGCTTCGACCGTTGCGATGTTGCCGGTCGCTGCTAATTCGCTAGAGAGTTGCATCACGGCTAAGCGAGCGCCATTAGATCGTAATTGGGATCCGATCACGGGATCATTCCAAGACATGACATCGAGCATGGATCGCCAGGGATCGATCAAACGTTCTTCGATTGGGATGCTAACTGTTGGAAGATCAGGTTTCAAAACCAACGCAGCCTCAAAGTCCTTAGCTACAATTTCTGGGAACCCACCAACTGATTCAAGCAGTTTGCCCCGGTCCCAATAGGCGATCGCCATCCGCGGCTTTTTTAGCGTCGGCTCGTCATCGGGAACTTGCTCGGCGATCCGTTCGTAAAACTTTTCATCTGCATTGATCGATTCATCCAATGCATCCTTGGCAAGATTCAACCACGGCTCTGCCGATGAACCTGCGATGATGGGGCCACCTTGGTATCCTGCATCGATCGCTCGACGCCAACTGACGACGCCTAGGTGGTGATACAAGCGTCGCAATAAATCGTAGCCAACAATTTGGTCCGTTTTGGAAAACTCGCTGGAAGATTGGTCCTCCCTTGCCAAGACTAATACGATCTGGCTGCGGCTACGTTCACCTGGAAAGGCTTCGTCCAAGAGTCGTCCACCAGCAACGCTGGTCATTTCTGCGGGCAGATATTCGAAGTCGCCATCAAGAGCGACGCTCTTCCAATCCGGTGCAGCGGTACGAAGCGTGATCGCGAGTACCACCCAAGCTAACACGACCAGGATTGGATGGCCGATGACCCACCGAACCCAAATCCCGGACAGCGGGTGACTGGGAACAGATCGATGCTGGAACTTTAACGGCATTCGTGGGCCAGTAAAAAAATGCGGAATGAGATCAAATCATATCGATTTCAATTCCGGTCGCCACCTTGCCGTCCACGCGGTCGACGTTGATCGCGTGCGGGCGATCGATTTCGATTGTTAGCGTTTTTTTCAGTAGCGGTTCGGTTCTCGCTTGTCGACGTCGACCCACTGATCGCCTCCAGTGCCCTTTGCAGCGTTTCACCATTCATGCCGCCGGATAGCTTGACAATTTGGACTTCACCCTGCGGTCGAGCGGCTTGATCAAGTTGATCAATCATTTCTGCAACCAAATTCAACAGCGGTTCGCCTTCGGCGCTAACCAACAACGTATTGCCGACTTCATCAATTCCGATCGACAGTTTTCCTTTGAAGGAAAATTCCGCACTGCCCGCGTCGCGGCCACTCTGCGAATCCTCCAGACCGCTGCCGCTTCCGTTACGACTCTTATCCACGTTCTTGGATTTGCTTTGACCTCCACTAGCACCACCGCCGCCTCGGTTGCCACTGAACGCTTTATCGTTGCTGGACAGAAGATCACGGTAAGCTTCCTTAACCGTTTCAGCAATCTTGCTGGCCCTACCGTAATTGATCTTCAGTAGTTTGGTGAAACGGGTTTTGCGTTGGTTGATGGGTTCGGGAACATCCCAAAGCAAAATGAGCTCTTCAATCGTTTTGAGTTGTTCGGAACTCGCACCGCTGATCACAATCGTGTTCGTGTCCGAATCATCCACGAATTTCAGCTTGTTTCCTTTACCTAACCCGGTCGCTCTCGTTTCATCTCGGTTGTTATCCCATCCAAAATACGAACCATAGAATCGATCCTGTTTGGAATCCTTTTCTTCTTCCGAGTCTTGGAAATAATCTTCCAGATTAAGTTTCATCCAAAGGGCTGAAGCGTGCTTGATGTGGAAGACGCGGTAGGGTCGTTGCGGCGGTTTCATTTGAAGCATCAGGCTTTCCAAACGATCCAGCGCCGCAGTGTCGGGGCTGGTCAGAATCAAATTGCCTTGTGCGTCAACTTCTACACGAATCGGTTCCGGCTTACCGGAAGATTTGGCTTTCGACCGAGCATCGTTTGGTTTTGATTTACCAGTACGGAACTCGCGATCAAAATCTTGCAAGCTCTGAATGCCTTTGTCGTTTACTGCTAGAGGTACAGACAATGGATCAAAATCTGATTCATGATCACCAACCTCGGTGTTTGCCAACGTTAGAAATCTACTTGGGATGACATCTTGCGATGGTAACTGATTCAAAGTGATCGGGCTGTCTTCGTCGATATCGACGGGTTTGATGCTGGGACGGACTTCATCGCTTGGTTGTTGGTCAAGTTCTTGATCACCGAGTGCTTCGTCATCTGATCGTTTTTGGTCAGACGAATTAGGGTCAAGAAATTGATCGGCATTAGGCAGTTCAATCGGGTTGGGTGCAAAACGGCTCCACTGAGATTTCAAACGCTTTAGATACTTCAACGTTTCCGGAGTAGCGTCGGCATTCAGAATTCGAACCGTTTGTCGATTACCACCTGGTGGTGGTAGTTCGCCAAGCTTGACCAACAACGATCTTACCTGTTCCATCTCCTGTTCATTCGCCCACAGCAACACTTGACCGAGCCGAGAATTCGCAGCCACACGAAATTCATCCTGGTCCTCGGACTGGGCATCGTCGTCGTCGTTATCGTTGTTGTAGTAGTTGAAATAGTTGGATCGACGCTTGTTTTTTTTCTTTTCTTTGTCGTCTTTCTGTCCCATCAGAAACGCAATCGATTCTGCAACTTCGTTCGGGTCGAGCCTTCGCAGCGGCATGACCTCGAACTTTCGTCCGCTACCGTCAAGTCGTTCGATCAGCGAATTGATGATGTAACGATCCGCGATTGAACCAGAAACGATAATGGCCTTGTTATCTTTGTCGACGCGGATTCGCGTTCCCGGTTCCAAGACGTTCATTTCGGAAACGATCTCGATTAGCTTCTCGGCATCCAGCGAAGCGAGCCGGAACACCTGCACGCGCGACTGGACGTCCATCAAGTTCTTGAGGTTGTCGCCGGGTACATCGATTCGTTTTAGAAACTCGGTCGCGATCGCAACACGGTCGGCCGGTGCACGGATCAAAATAGAATTCTGGCGGACATTAGCAACGATCGAGATCTCGTCTTTCTTAGGTTGCGGTGGTGGCTGCCCATTGCTCTGCCTTTGCATACGCTGCATTTGCTGCATCTGCTCAGGCGTCAGTGGCTTGGCTTCTTTCTTTTTGATGCCGAGAAATTCTTCTAGCATTTGTTTCGCGATACTGGCTGACAAATGTCGTAGGACGAATTCGGGCGCAAGCGCCTCACGCGAACTGCTGCTGCGTTCTTGATCAAGCAAGCGAGAGACTTGACGCAAATTGATCGCAGCATCCATTGCTTCGATTCGATTGGTCGTGGTTAGCGCGGTCAGCTTGCCATTGCTGCTAATCATGGGCGCGAGCTCTTTGGATAGCTTGTCAGCTGACAACCATCCAACATCCAACGATGTACGAACAAAACTGTGCGGAGGAAGTGAACTCAAGTTCTCCGGTGCAACTCGCGGCACGATTGCGGGATTAATCGTTTCCGTCTTTGCGACAGTTAAACCACCGTCGATTTCCAAGAGCGTGTATCCGCGTGCGAGCAAGTACCGATTGAACAGGTCGCGGGTCTCCGCCACGGTGTACCGACCAGGTGAACGTAAGTTGACGCGATCACCGGGGAGTTCAAGCCAATCGAGCGGTTGATCCGAGATGTCGGCAAGCCATTGGATCAGATCAACCCAGGGTTGATTGCGGAACTCAAACGCGATCTTGCCATCGCTGCCAACGCTGGCATTCAATTCATCGGGATCAGAGGCATCATCCTGGGCGCTATCGCGCCTGATAACCCTGGGCTCCGCAGGCTCAGAACTGGCTTCTTCTTGATTCTTGCCCGTACCTTTCTTGCCGCGGTCTTTGCCATTGTTACTGTTGATCGCCTTGGCACCAGGAGGTAATGGAGGTGGCTTAGCACCGGGTGGCAGTGGAATTGTCGTTTTTTTTCCATTGGCATCAATAAACGAGAACTCATCAGCACCCGCGTTGCCGAAGCAAAAGCTCAGCACCAAAAGTAAGGCGGTAACGACGGAACCTCTGGAGACGCAGAATCTGATCAACACAGCGATATCGGGCATTTTGGAGAGAAAGACTAAAAGTCCGCCTCATTATGAATGCTCTACGGCTTGGAAACAAATCAATCCTGTGTTTTTGATCCGGTTCGCTTATTTTCGCGTCTTTGGGATGAATCGATCTAGCGATTGTAGCGAGCTGCCGTCGGTGACTTCCGCAAATCGGTGACCCAATTTGGCAATTTTGTTGGCTGCGGAAGTCAATTCAGCTTTGTTGTTTAGTTTAAAGGTGACGCCGTCGGCGATTGCGAGTATCCGATCCAAGACGGGCGAATTAATTTTTGCAGCAACGCTTTTCAGTCGTTTTACGCTGCGAGCACCACGACGCGCGACGGTGACACCGTAGGTGGCCTTTTGCGTCGCTGCCGCAGTGGCACGCAAGCTGGATTCCAGTTCGGCGATCATCCCAGCAACAAACATGACGCGGACTCGTTCGGGCGAACTTGGGCGATTGGTTTTGCCGTCGCTCTGAACAAAGTTGTGCAACACCATTCCTTGGCTCCAAGACACAAATTCAAAATCAAGACTGCCGGCCGTGTGTCCACCAACATTGACAAGTTCTTCATCAGCGGTGGTGTGACATCGCAAACAGCTTTGTGCGACGTTGTAGACATTCATCGGATTGCGCATCCCCGCTGCAACGCTCTTTGCAACACGCGACGCGCGATGAGCCGGTGATTCCGACAGTCGAGTAATCCCTTCCCCACCGTAATCATGATGCAGATCGATCCAGTTCTTCGCTGCACCGTGGCATGATTCACATGAGATACCAGCGATGACATGCGGCCCGCGTGAATCCATCTTTTGCGTGTAGTGACATGCGACGCAGCGACCTTCGTGTTTGATACTTCGCAGCCCAAGATTGGCAGCAATCTTTTTCGCTTCGGGCAGACGATGCAATTCGTCAAAGGTCATCGCATGCGGAGTCCTTTTCCAGACGTCGATTTCCGGCGCGTGACATTTCACGCAGGCGTCAGTCCCCAGCACCAAATGCGGGTCCGGTGCAATTGCAGTTCCAGGTGCGGCTGTACGCGGAATGGGTGGTGTTACGCCGTCGGCGAAAAGAAACGCACACGTCGAAAAAGCAAGAAATGTTACGAAGCGTTGCAGGTTCATAATTTGAAATGAAGGTTGAATGAACTGGGGATAGTATTTGGTAGTGGTCAGCTACCAGAGAATTGGGTTTCAGCAAGTCAATTGCGGTTGTTTACCGACTGTTGGTTCTGTTACCGGGATAGGTGTCTTCAGTTTGTCGGTTCGTAGTTGCGGTGAATCGTTTAGGAACGAATCCAAGCTGAATGAAACATCGTCAAACGGTGGAGCTTGCTGTTTGGCTTTGCGTCGTACAAAGGCAGCAATCGTTCGCCTTGCGAACTTGTGCCGATGATCGGGTTGTCTCGACAATGCAAACGGCTCAATTCGACGAAGCCATTGATTAGATAAAAGCACGTCGTCGTGGTTGATCGAGGCCTGAGTTTGGTAACGAGTGATCAGCGTGACGCCAATTTGATCGTTTTGGATTACCCGATGCGGGGTGGCCTGCATCATGCTTTGCATCGACCCCGCGTGAATCACTTCTTCCCAGACGGAATCTTTCATTGATGGCGTGTGGATCAGCGGCGTGCGATAGGCGACATCGCCATCCTGTTGCAAAATACGATGGGTGAGCTCTTCCTGGCTGATAACGTCATCGGGATAGTTCAAAAGCGTTTGATTTCCAACGATCTGCCACCGAACGACTGGGTCAGTGTCGCAACGAAGTGGACTCTTCGTCCCAGGTGAGGTCAGGTGTAGGTCACCGCTGATACTGCGAATTCTCATTGATTCGCTGCATTCAGTCATTTCCTGATTTAGCCGAAGTAGAACCCGACGTAGCGGTTGAGAGTGTTGGGCGACGTCTTTGAGAATGACCGAATACGAGCCCTCACGAAGCATCGTCAATACTTGTTTTCCGCTTAAGCTTCCGATTGTCCCCAACCGTCGATCATCGCGAACCCCAGAACTAGTTTCGACCACGATCGCGGATGTGGGATACAGGTCAATCAGATGGGCTAAGCCTTCGTTGGAAAACAAAGACAGTTCACCGAGACGATGTTGCGTGTTGACGACGTCCTGGTCGATGCGTCCGCTTTGGCGGAAGTTCCACCGCATCAGATATCGAGGGCCCAGCGAAGTCGTGTTCATAACGTTTCAGACGATTGCGTAAAGTTGCGCAGCAGTACGTTGAAAACGTAGGACAGAAAATGACCCGCGGCCGGATTTAGGATAGATAAGCGTAAGCTTTCAACGGATGGCTCCAACCCAGGCAGTCGGGTTATCGCGAATGCCCCGATTTTGGCGAGCGGACTCAGGCGTCAAGTCAGTCGCTTTACGACTGACTGGGTGGCGCTGAAATAAATCTTGTGACTGATATCCCAGCCATTTACATGCCGTCGTTTTGCGGCTGAAAAACACTATGCGTGCTGCGTTTCTACCGCTTGGCCTTTGGATTGGCCTATGTCGTTTAGCATTTCGCCAAACCATGGCGTTTGAATATCAAACGGTTTGCCGCCCTTGATTCTGTCAAACTCGATTGCACGTAGTTCGTCGTTTTGGTCTTCGTCGTGACCGACAACTCCGCCGATACCTGCCAGAGAACACTCAACTGCTTTGCGTGCGCACTTGGCGATCAGCGCAACGTCTTGATCATTGGCGGCGGCTGCGCGGCTGAAGTAGCCACTCTTTTGGACCAGAGTTTTCTCGGCACTGATCATCTTGCCGAATTGATTGGCGAACCACTTACCGGGGTTCACCGCGTCTAGTTTGTAGTGCCCGAACGCATCTTTCGGTACGGTTTCACCCCGAGACTCCATTTCTTCGATGATCGTTTCGACACCGGCACCTTCGGAGATAAACAAGTTCACACAGTCATGTTCGTCCATCACGCTTCGTAATCGATCTGCTTCGACCGCTAAGTCGAAGTGCATCTCGGGAACGTAGATGCCGTGGATTTCCCGGCGAGCCCGGGTCAGTCCAATTTCCGATAAGAACTTGACGGTTTCAAGACGTTTGCGATACGCCAATGCCGTCGCTGCGGTTAACCAACCGCAATTGCGACCCATCACTTCGTGGACGATCAACATGCGTGGATTGGCACTATGTTCACCACCAGCGTTTTCGAAAAACTTTGCGCCCTCTTCCGCAGCGGTCCACGCACCCAAGCTTTGCTTGATGGGGATCACGTCATTGTCGATCGTTTTTGGCAGTCCAACGACCGTCAACGCGTAGTCATGTTTCGCCAAATAAGCGGCCAGATCGGCGGCGGTTGTGTTGGTGTCATCACCGCCAATTGTGTGCAATACATCAACTTTGTCTGACTGCAACCGCTCGGCTGCAACCTGCAACGGGTCGTCGCCTTCGTTGACCAAACCACGCTTGATGCAGTCGGCAACATTGGTCAACTTGACGCGGCTGTTACCGATCGGACTGCCACCATGGTCGTGCAAAACCGAAGCATTCTCGCGAATCGCTGGCGTCGCCAAAAAACTGTCACCTAGCAGCAAACCCTTGTAGCCCGATCGATAGAAAACGATTTCAATTTCGGGTGCCTGTTCGGTGTACGTTTCAATCAATGCGCCAATCGCTGACGAGAGGCAGGGCGCTAGACCACCCGCAGTAAGAATTCCGACGCGTTTGACAGTCATGGCTATGAAACCTGTTTGAATAGCGGGTGAAACGAACAAAGTGTGAGCTTAGGTTTCCATATCTCATCAACGAGGTCAAACTTGTTTGGATTTGCGTCTAGTACCGCAACGCTACTGGCTCTTTAGGGAGCCACCGACGTCCTTCCTGATCCTTCTTGGCGCGGATGTCACGAAACTATCGAATGACGGTAATGGTCAACCAACCATCACGAGCATCGATTGTTTCGGGGCGGAAGCTACGACCAGCGATGGCTTCCATTTTGATGGTTGGCGGAACCCGCAAAGGACGGTGCAAAAGCATTTCGGGAAAGACATCCGCAAACTTCTTTTCGATTGTCGTTTTCAAACCTGTTTGCGAAACGCTTAATCGACGACGACGCGAGGGGAAATCAACTTCGACGTCGCCCGTTCGAATCAGCATCATGCTTCCATCGGCCACGCGAGCTGGAAGATAATTGGCAGTGATTTCAAGGGACTGTTTGAGTTCTCGCCGACCTTGCGAAAAACGCGTGCCTCGGATGCCAAGCTTGATTGATTGATCGCGTGCTTCAAAGACGATCGGTCGCAGTCGCGCGAAATCAATTTCAAATGGCGGTTCGTCTTCGTCGGCATCCGATTCATCATCCTGGTCATTAAAATCCATCACATCATCCGCGTCATCGCTTTTCGGCAGGATGGAAGTCGCTTTTGACTTCGGTTCAGGTTTAGATTGTGAGGTACCCGCCTGACTTAACAGTTCATTGATTTCGGTCTCGTTCATTGTGCGACCTGCCAAAATCGGTGAGATCAAGTTGTCTACGACGGTTTCGTGAACTTGCAAAGCAACGTCATATCGACCGTTAACACGGGGACGGGTGCTTGGCAGCGTCGATAAACTGGGAGCCGATAGTTGATCTTTGTCGGCAACGGTAGCCTCGACATAAATATCGTTGTCGGTGCTGCCCCAGGTACGCGCTGGCTCCGTCAAATCAAGCCGCGCCAATACTGGTCTAACTTTCGCCATCGGGTCGGGCA
This sequence comes from uncultured Rhodopirellula sp., assembly GCA_964449225.1. Taxonomy (GTDB): domain Bacteria; phylum Planctomycetota; class Planctomycetia; order Pirellulales; family Pirellulaceae; genus Rubripirellula. Next base: position 15,353 of record CAYVAN010000045.1, on the reverse strand, counting down.
TACTGAACGAGCTTGCCTGATCAGTTTGTTCGGAAAACTGTTGGCTGACTTGATTGCGAAGCCGCTCGGCACCGATGCGCTCAGCATTTGATTTTTGTTCGGCTGCTTTTTTAGAAGCAATGCGTCGAACCAGTCTTAGCTTGTGATCAATCGAAGTGATTCGCGAGTTCAGCGACGCGGTCGCCACGACCGGTTCCGCCCGAACTCCGGATTCACTCACGTGCAGCATCCGTCGTACGTTGACTTGGCCCTGCGATACCGTATTGAGTTTGACTGGACCGTTGTAGCCAACGTTGCGACTGTTCACCGTTGCATTCATCATCACTTCGATGCGCGCCGATCCAACGGCTGGCAAAACATTTGCGGTAACCAATCCACCAAGCGTCGCAGTTCCAACAATCCGAGTCCCAAGAATGCAATCGCGAACCGGACGTGACTCGTTGACACCACGATTAATCGCTGATTGAACGACTTGTTCAGACACCATCACTTTGACGTTGGGGTTACGAAACCGCTGGCGCAGCTGGGCCACTAGGTCAAGCGACTGGCCACTCGATTCCATCAGTCCAATCATCTGCGTGATGCTGGCAATGTCATCGCCTGACGGATTGTCGTTCATGTCACGAATGTCGTCAGCAAACTTTTGCATTTGTTTTGCAATCTGTTGTGACGAACGATCGGAATCGCGGAAGCGAATTCCGTCGATCAGTTCTTTGGTGCTGCGTCGCAATTGTGTTAACACCGGGAGCTCCAAACCCGGTGCCATTCCAATCAGGCGGTAACGAAGATCGACTGCTTCGCGGCCAATCTTGCGGGCGCTGCGGCTGTTGCTGATTGCATCGCGATCTTTCAGTGCGTCCACCAAACGGTCCGCATCGATGAACTTCATCCAAGCTCGAAAATTCTTCTTAGACGTGTTGGCCGATAGGAATGTCTCTGCGGATTCGTAGTCACGGAGAAATCGTCGCTTCGCACCGTTAGGGCTTGGGAAAAGGTCGTCATTGATCTTCTTGGCTGCCGCATCGAATTGGTCCGCTAGCAAGTCTCGATCAACCTGCTGCCAGTCGGCATTACAAATGTTTTCAAAAACGAAAGTACCCATCAACGTGAATAGCAAAATTGCCACACGTATAGAAAATAAACGAACAATCATGGAATACTCGGTGGAAAACGTCATTGCGAAAACTCGTTCAGCAGCGGAATCGTCACTCGCACGCTAGTTAGCCTGGGGGCTTTGGGTCGACTTTCCGGGCAGGTGCCTATTCTAATCGCAGAACCGCAGGTGTCGCGAGGGTGTGCGGTTTCGCATCAGGGCAAATCAGTTTTTCGCTTTTGGGGTGTCGTCAGTAGGTAGCGATCGCCGCGTAGGCGTTCGGTTTCCTTGCAATCGCCGAAGCTCTGCGCGAGCTTCGCTACGGCGATACGGTCTCCAGTTTGAAAAACTGATTTGCCCTGGGTTTCGCATCAAAAACAGGCAGGAAAGAATGAGGCCAACGGAGTTAAGGCAGAGTAACCGTTTGCGTATTTTGACAATCTGTTCCTATTTATTCTGTCTAATCTCGATGCTGGCCTCGTCTTTGTCGGATCATTCTACGCACGACAATAGTTCAGCGACTTCGAACTCGGATCCGAAACCAGATGGCTGGACGGTTCCCAGCGACCGAGTGCGGAATCGAGGATCCGCGGCCTGAGCGATTGCGGCGGCGGTCGCTTCGTCGACAATGACCTCAGCACCCATCGTTTTGGTCATGCCTTCTAGTCGGCTGGCCAAGTTCACCACGGGGCCAAAGGCGGTGACTTTGACCTGGTCCACGGTTCCAATCTGTCCCGCGACGGCGCGACCGGTTGCCACACCGATGCCACATCGGAACCCCAACTTGTCAGCGTGGACTCGGAAATCGGTCCGGATCTTTGACGCTGCTTCAACAGCTCTTAATGCAGCATCGGGTTGTTCTAATGGCCAACCCCAAAAACCCATCGCAGCGTCACCGTGAAAATCGCCGATCACACCCTGACCTTCCATGATGTGCCTTGTCATGACGCCGAGCGCCTCACTGACGTGGGCAAGCAGCCCCAACAGGTCCGCTGAATCTTGTTCGCTACGCCGCGAAAAGCCTCGAAGGTCACAAAACAACACCGACAAATTCACTTCACGTGGTACCAGAACTTCGTCCAGATTTTGATCCGCTAATGCATCCAAGACCACGGGTGCAAAAAAGTGTCGCATCTGCGTCTGCCTCCGATGCAACATGCGGCTTTGCCGAAGATTCGATAAGGTCGTGCCAACCAATTCTGTAAACTTGACATCATCTTGCAAATCATTGGGTGCCGCTTTAAAAGTCTGCTCGAGGTCCATCGCTGAACTTTCGTTATCGTGATCAGCTTGCAGGCCACCACTGACATACATCGCCCATCCTGGGCACCCATCACTGCTAAGCGGAACACAGAATGCCCAGTCGACAGATTCATTGGCAGTAAAAGCGTCGACAGAACGAGAATGCGAAGGATGTTTGGGCGACCAGAGATTCAACACACTTTCGCGTTTACGTGTCGCATCACGAACCAACCGGGCGCTGACGGACGGTTCGTCAATGCTGCCAGTCCGGCTATCGTAGTGCAATAACTCTACCTTTGCTGATTCATCTGACTGCACGACCTGCACCACCGCGACGGCAGAAGCATTTGGGATCGCTTGCAGCATCACATTGGTAACGCGGACAAGTAATTCTTGATCGGTGGCGCTCCCGATGATCAGATCGGGCAACCGGCTAAGCATGTCGATTCGAGAGGCTGCGTCGGTGAAATTCTTTCGTCTCAGAGCAACCGGATCGTAGGAATGTTGCAAGACTTCGATTGACCGATGGTCGTGGTTCACGATCGCATCGCCTGCCAGTTCTGGGGACAGATCGTCGGGCGAATCCATCACGCCGGGCCGATTGACCAGAGTGAACGTAGTTTTCCCAATCACAAAGTGATCGCCAACGACTAGCGTGAATCGTCGCGTTCGCTGGCCATGGTGAAAAATTGGATTCCGAGCGGTCGGCGATCCGATGATTTCGATGCGTTCGTCTGGCATTGGAATCATGCGAATGTGATTGCGGGAAATCAACTTGTCCCAGGGCACATTCCAATCGCTTGCCCGTCGTCCAAGTGACACCTGGGACGCGGAAGTCGCATCGGGCAATTCGCGTCGCCAACGGTCGCCGGGACCGGGGCCTTGAGCAATCAGGTCAGGCATGGAAAGGAGCTTTCACCATTGGCAATTGACGGTTGGCTTTCGGAACTAAGGGAGCGACGAATGAAGGAAAGTTAAAAAAGTTGGTAGCTAAAAGCTAACCTGTTGCTGCAACAGCGGCGGCGTGGCCGGTACTGAATGCCGCCTGGAAGTTATAACCGCCAATCCAACCGTCAACGTCTAAAACTTCGCCAGCAATGTAAAGTCCTCGCCGCAACCGACTCTCCATCGTTCGTGGATCCACTTCTGAAAGTGTAACGCCACCGGCCGTCACTTCCGCTTTTTCGAACCCACGCGTGCCGGTGACGGGAATAGGCAAACGCTTGAGCGAATTAATGAGCTTGCGACGGTTCTTTGCGGGAAGATCCGACAAATGACAATCCGAGTCCGATGATGTCACGATGCTGTCGGCAAGTCGTTGCGGCATCCACCCGGCAACGATCGATGTAACGCGGCGTCGCCCTCGGTCGCCGCTTCGATCGGTTAGCCTTTTTTCAATTTCGCTCTCCGCCTGATCGGGCGTTAGATCAATTTCCAAGTGCACTTGGTCGATCTTTCCAGCCGCCGTCATCGTGCCGCTGACGTCCATTGCGGCCGGACCTGACAAACCGAAATGTGTCATCAGCAAAGAAGATCTCCGTTGAATCAAAATAGCTTTTCTGCCCGCTTGGATTTCTCCGGCGTTTGTCTTGGTTCTGACGGTTGCGACGCAGTCATCCAGCGTGATACCAGAGAGCGATCGCATCCAATCGGTTCCGCCAACCAGGGGAACCAATGCCGGACGAGTTTGCACAATCTTGTGTCCTAGTTGTCGCAGCCAAGCGTAGGCGTCGCCGGTGGTCCCGCATCCAGGCCAGCTCCGGCCACCTGCGGTGACGATGATGGCATCGCATGACAGCGTTTCGGTTTGCGTGACCACTTCCCAACTTTTCGATGCATCGTTGCCAATTTCTGAATTCCGAATCCCAGTCACGCCGCAATTCAAACGCAGATTCACGCCCGCACCGATCATGTCGTGGTGCAAGGCGTCGCGAACTTGCAGGGCTCGGTTTGATTCGGGAAAGACCTTTCCGGTGGATTCGATTTTTGTCGCTACGCCTAACTTGTGAAACATCTCAACCACATCGGTGGGTGAGAAACGACCCACGCTGGGTTGCAGGAACCGCCGCGCATGGCCGAAGGCTTCGGTAATGCCGCGTGCGTCGGTGTCGTGAGTGATGTTGCACCGGGTACCGCCGGACATCAAGATTTTGACGCCCGTTTTGTTGTTCTTTTCTAGCAGCGTGACCTGGGCACCCCGTCGTGCCGCTTCGGCCGCCGCGATCATTCCAGCCGCACCCGCACCGATAACGATGATGTGTTTGCAATGCTTTGCAGGCGATTTGGATGGTGATGTCATGGAATAAGTTTTGCAGTTTTTCAGTGAGCAGAGATGCGGGCAGAAATACGGGCAGAGATGTGAGCAGAGATACGAATGCTCGCGATCGTGAAGGCATCCAGAGTTTTAATCAACGATTTTTTCTTGCCCATCAGCCAGAAATTGACGATTCTATAGTGTGACGTCAGGAATTTCTCCAATTCAGATTCGCTGCCTTGGCTGAACCATGAATTCCGAAAACAAGTTTTATCGAAGCAACGCTCAATCACGCGCGGACAAACCAAAATTCTCTTTTACCCAGGCCCGCAGTCTGATCGACGGTCTGGGAAAGCCCAAGGCTTGGATTTATTGGACTGACTTTCTGATTTCAATCAGTACTGGGCATGTCGCGTTCGGAATCATCGTCGCGTCGCTTCGTGAGAACTCGCAGGCGCACCTGTGGGTGATCGGGTCAGCCTACGTGGTCACGATCTTGGCTTACATGCGGTCACTGATGTTCATTCATGAATTGGTGCATCTACCGAAGGATCGTTTTAAAGGTTTCCGAATCGCGTGGAATCTGTTGTGTGGGATTCCAATGTTCGTGCCCTCGTTCCTTTATTATCCGCACGTCGACCACCACCGCCGCAAACATTACGGAACCGATCACGATGGCGAATACCTAGCGCTCAGCCATCACGGTCGCTGGATGATCGTTGGTTTTGTGCTTCAGGCTTTGCTGATTCCGTTTCTGGGGTTCTTTCGTTTCGCGGTTCTCAGCCCGATTTGCTGGATCATCCCTGGGGCACGTCAGGTCGTTCACCGTCACGCGTCGACGATGTTGGTCGATCCATTTTACGAGCGGAACGATTCGGGCAAGGCTTTAATGCGGATGGTCGTTTTGCAAGAAGCCTTGGTGTTTGTTTGGGCGATGGTCTTCCTATTCGCCTGGTATGGGAGGACTGGTCAGTGGTTCAATCCGTTGTGGAGCGTCGCCTATGCGGTTGCGGTCGGCCTGCTGGTACTCAATGAAATTCGGACGTTGGGGGCACATCGGTGGACGGGTCAGGGAGCCGAAATGTCGTTCGAGCAACAGTTGTTGGATAGCGTCAACTATCCACATACACCCTGGTTGAGCGAATTATGGGGTCCGATCGGCACTCGATATCATGCGCTTCATCACTTGTTTCCTCGTCTGCCGTATCATGATTTGGGCAAGGCACACCGCCGGTTGATGGCCGGGCTGCCAGCGGATTCGCCGTACCACGACACGATCGCACCAAGTCTGACCAGCGAAATTGTGGCCCTGTGGAAGCGATCCAGGGACGCTGGTCAGAGATCTGATGGTCAAAGATCTGCCAGTCAAAGATCACTGAGCAGCGGAAGATTGGGCAGCGGAAGATTGGGTAGCGGAATTGAGCGAATGGCTACCAAGTCGAAACCCAAACAGCGTAAAAATTGAAGCGTTGTCCCGTTTTTACGCTGTGGCTGATCCGAGTGAGCTGTGGCTCATCCGAGTGATGGGGCTTCGGGTCTTTGACGAACACTTGTACGGGAAGGGGATTGGTCGTCTCCGCTTAATCCGTTGCGCCAGCAATCCAGTTTGCTTAAGCCGCGTTCATTCCTCGGCAGGGCAAATCAGTTTTTCAAGCTGGACAATGTCGCTCGGCTCTCCGAGCCGACAGCGCAATCGGCTCGGGAGAGCCG
>CAYVAN010000045.1:6430-9044 GCA_964449225.1 uncultured Rhodopirellula sp. | reverse complement strand
AGCGACAATGGCGAATACTCCAAATTGAAAAAGTGTTTGCCCGGCATTCCGTGGATTCCCCCCTTGATAAAAGCGGCGGGGGCCGCCACACTACGCGGCCCCAAAAAATCAATGGGCGACCGATGGGACGGCAATCGTGGCCGGCCCAATCGCATCGAACGTGCCACCGTGCATCGAACGTGCAACCGGATCGCTCGGGACAGATACAAAGCATATTGGCAGTTTGCCGATCGCAAAACGTCTTTCCCATCTCCCCCAAAATGCTGCACTTGGCTTGTTTAAGCTGAAGTACGCGGAAAAAGGAACTGAACTCGATGGCACGTTACACTGGACCCAAAGCTCGAATTAACCGCCGCTTGGGCACCTTGATTTATGAAACCGCTGGTGCGACGCGTGCGTTGGACCGTCGTCCAACTCCGCCCGGGATGCATGTTCGGGGCCGCCGACCGAGTAACTACGGTCTGGCTTTGATGGAAAAGCAAAAGATTAAGCACTACTACGGTTTGGGTGAGCGTCAGCTTCGTCGTTATTTCGATGCAGTCAGCCACAAGCCGGGCAACACGGGTGAATTGCTGCTGTTGATGTGCGAACGTCGTCTGGACAATGTGGTTCGCCGCGTCGGATTCACCAAAACACGGCCGCAAGCTCGCCAAGGCGTTGCCCATGGTCACTTCCACGTCAACGGCCAAAAAGTCACCAAACCCAGCTACATGCTGCGTCCCGGTGACATCGTTGAAGTTCGTGGTCGCGAAAACCTCAAAAATCTTTACCGCGGCGTGATCGCCAACGCATCCCCCGACGCTTTGGATTGGGTCACATTCGACAGTGAAAGCCTGAAGGCAACAATCTTGGGGGCTCCTGGTCCCAGCGACATCAGCCTTCCTGTAGACGCCAACAGCGTGGTCGAATTCTTGTCTCGATAGATCCAAGTATCGACAGTCGCACTACCATTGGTAGTACCATTGGGTAGCGGTTTGAATCATGATCCGTGTGAACAGTTTTGTTCACGCGGATTCTTTTTTGTGGTTCGCTCCCAATCTGAAATCTCCCTATCAACCCATTAGAAATAAGTCGATTCAATGCATGCTCCTGTCGTTGTTCTTGGTGGTGGCCCCGGTGGATACGCGGCCGCATTCTTAGCCGCAGATGAGGGCATGGAAGTCACGATCGTTGAATCTGAATCACGACTTGGTGGCACATGCTTGCTTCGCGGCTGTATTCCATCAAAGGCTCTTTTGCACGTCGCCAAAGTCATATCAGAAGTCGATGAACTTGGCGCTGAATGGGGCGTCAGTTACGCCGGCAAACCTGACATCGACATCGACAAGATCCGAGCACGCAAGGACAAAGTAATCTCCAACCTAACCGGCGGTTTGGGTGGATTGGCAAAACGAAGAAACGTCACCGTGATTCAGGCTCGTGGCAGCTTCATCAATTCAACAACGATGAAGTTGGAAGGCGATCACGAATCGATTCCCGAAGGGGGGCAACTGACCTTCGATCACTGCATCCTAGCAACCGGCAGCGTCCCGGCGATGCCACCGGCGTTTGACATTGGCAGCGACCGAGTGATGGACAGCACTGGTGCATTGGCACTGGCTGATATCCCCGAAACAATGCTTGTCATCGGAGGTGGTTACATCGGGTTGGAAATGGGCAGTGTCTACGCACGCTTGGGATCCAAGGTCAGCGTTGTCGAAATGGCCGATCGTCTTCTGCCGGGTGCCGACATCGATCTTGTTAAACCGCTCGCAAAGAAGGTTGGTAAAATGTGTGACGGTCGCATCTACACCGACACCAAAGTTGGTTCTGTATCTGAAGTCGGCGACAAGATCGAAGTCACATTCGAAGGACCGGGCAAATTTGGTTGTGAACAGTTTGATCGAGTCTTGGTTAGCATTGGCAGACGACCTGTGACGCGAGGTCTTGGGCTGGAAAACACTCAAGTGGTCGTCACCGACCGTGGCTTCGTTGAATGCGATTCTCAGCAGCGAACGGCGGATCCACACATCCTTGCGATCGGCGATGTTGCAGGCGATCCGATGTTAGCTCACAAAGCGACTCACGAAGGGAGAATCGCGGCGGAAGTCATCGCGGGTAAACCGTCGTCGTTTGACAAAGCAGCCATCCCGGCGGTCGTTTTCACCGATCCCGAAATTGCCTGGGCTGGCGTCACCCAAGACGAAGCCAAGGCAGAAGGCCGCGACGTGGAAGTTTCGATTTACCCGTGGGCCGCCAGTGGCCGCGCACAAGCACTCGGCATTACCAATGGTCTGACAAAATTGTTGGTCGATCCAGCAACCCACCGCGTCGTTGGATGTGGAATCGTCGGCAGTGGAGCCGGTGAATTGATCGCGGAAGCGGTACTTGCCATCGAGATGGGTTGCGAGGTTCATGACATCACCGACACGATCCACGCCCACCCAACGCTAAGCGAAACAATTATGAACGCGGGCGAAGTTCACCTTGGAACCGCGACTGAAATTTACAAGCCGAAGAAGAAGACCGCGGTCCCGGCGACTTAGTGGTCTGTCAAAGGTAGAAAGTCGGTTTGGCAGTAGTGGGTATTTTTAAATATCAGAGTGGGTCATGATAGGTTAAAAAATAAAAAAAC
>CAYVAN010000045.1:0-6420 GCA_964449225.1 uncultured Rhodopirellula sp. | reverse complement strand
TGGCAGTAGTGGATCTTGTTAAAGATCCTCGTCCTTCAGGATCGTTAACAAGATCCACTACCCTAAAAGCTGAGCCTGACTCGGCACTAGGCGAAATCGCTTTCAATCAGTGTCGCTCAGCTTTCCAAGCTGATGGCGTTATGCCTGGTAGGGATCCAAACACGCTTGATTCGTAGAACCAAGCAGCGTTTTTCCTAAGCCCAGTTTTCCCTACGTCCAATCACCCATGCCCCAGCGGGTCACGGTACGTTTCCAATCTTTGATCAAGGCTCCGGCCAAGAACGATGCATTCGATGCGTAGCGAGGGATTAAACGCTTGGGATCGGACAACATTCGATACGCCCATTCCATTCCTGTCTTCTGAAAAATCGCTGGTGCTCGTGTGGCGGTGCCGGCGATAAAGTCGAATGAAGCGCCCAATTGGATGCTAACGGGAATTCCGAGACGTTTGTAGTTTTGATGGATCCATTGTTCGCCCTTGGGTTGGCCAAAAGCGACCAGCAATAACTTGGCACCTGAATCGCGAATGCGGGCGTCCTGTTCGGACTGTTCCGCGTCGGACAGCTCACGAAACGGTGGTGATTCAACGCCCGCGATTTTCAACCCTGGATAGAGCGATTGAAGCTGTGCGGCGCAGGTGACGGCAACGCCCGGCATTCCGCCCAAGAAATAAATCCCCCAGCCTTCCTGGGCTGCTTTTTGTGCAAGCGAGTAAATCATTTCGCTTCCCGCAACACGTTCGGGTAGCGGGGCTTTGTCCAGCCGACTTCGCAGCACGATGGGCTGTCCGTCCGCAAGGATTAGGGAAGCGTCACGCGTGACATCCAGCATCGATTCGTTGTTGTGATGCAGCATCACGTAGTTCAGATTCGCCGTGATCACGTAGCTAGGAACATTCCTCGCAATCAGCTGGGCGATTTTCTGGACCGCTTGGTTCATGGTGACCTGATCAAAGGGCACATCCCAGACCACGCTACGTGGTGGTTGGATCCATGAATCTTTGGCATCCGTTACCGGGGCAACTGCATTGGAGCGGATGTCATTTGAGCGGATGTCACTTGAGCGGATGTCGCTTGAGCGGATGTCATTTGAGGGGATGTCACTGTGTGCTGGAACGATCGGCATGGCTGGCATCACTTCGTTCGCCGGCGAAGGGAGCGATAGAGGATCAGATGTCGAGTCATACATGGGGAATTGGTGGTCTCTGGAGGTCGGATTCGGGCAGGCGTCTCTGAGTCAGACTTCAAAACCTTACATCACGTTTCTAAGCTGCTTGATTCCCTGGGGCATCCGAGCACACGCATCGTGGCAGTTTTGCCTGTTTGTGCTGGATATTCTCAAAATGCGGGCAATTCGATCTGGAACTTGTACGTTGGCTTTCTCTATACCCGCAGTTTGCCTGGCCAGAATTCTGGACGGAATGACAGGGTTATCAAAGCACTTGAAAGGATTCACAGTGGACGAAACAACCGCGACCGGTGCCGACGCCGGTGCTACAACCGACTTGGCAAGCGCCACCGAAAACATGTTTGCCGCTGCTGCCAACGGTGAATACGACCAAATCACGGACTACGCGACCACGCATTTAGCTCCCAGTTTGATTAGCGCCGCGATCGGCTTAGGCGTGATCTTCATCGGCTACATGGTCGCCAAGTATCTTTCGCGAGTGATCAGCAGCCCGATCTGTCGCAAGGTCGATGAAACGCTCGGGCGTTTCGCTGGCAAGATGGTTTTCTATCTTATTTTGTTCGGTGTCACTGGTGCGGTTCTGTCGTCGCTTGGTGCACCGCTTGGTGGTCTGGCTGCTCTGCTGGCGGCTGCGGGTTTCGCGGTCGGCTTGGCTTTCCAAGGAACACTCAGCAATTTCGCCGCAGGTGTATTGATGATGGTCTTCCGACCCTTCAAGGTTGGTGACGTGATCAATGCGGGCGGTGTGACGGGCAAGGTGAACGAGATCGATCTGTTTACCACCACCTTGGACACACCGGACAACCGCCGAATCATCGTTCCTAATAGTTCGATAAGCGGCGGTACGATTGAAAACATTTCATTCCACACCCATCGCCGCGTTGAAGTGGTCGTTGGCGTTGATTACAGCGCCGACATGGACCAAACTCGCTCGGCGCTAGAAGCAGCGGTCGCCCATTTTGAAATGGCGACGATCCAGGGTGAAGGCCGCGGGTCCGCAGTCGTGCTATCCGGCTTGGGTGCCAGCAGTGTGGATTGGAAAGTCCGCGTCTGGGTCGCAGCAGAAAACTATTGGAGTATCAACGAATCATTGACTGGTGAAGTCAAGCGTCAATTAGATGCCGTCTCGATCGGAATTCCATTCCCACAACTCGATGTTCACATCAGTCGCGATGACGACGGTGAAGTTGAACCGAGGCCAAGAACAAGACCGGCACGACGTAATGTTGCTTAGAAAAGAAATTTGGCCCTCGGCTACTACTGCCACCGGCTGATTGACTATCATACCGACGGTGACATGGAACCTTTTGATTCCACGCCACCGTTTTTTTGTTGGTATTGTCATTCTTTTTAGTTTCGTCATTTTCGGGAGCGATCACTCGCATGTGGCATTCAAGTCGAGGAGATCGAACATTACGAGGCGGTGAAGCGGTGTTGGTCGCCTCTGCGATCGACATGATGAGCGATGCGTTGATGATCCATCTTGATGATTGTGATGAAGTCAATTTTGACGATGGTTACCAATCGATCCCTGATTGCGAGTCTGGGATTGCGGTCTACGACCGTTTGAATGCGTGTCAGCGAATCGGTTTGCTACATCAACTGGCAAATTATCTGCTAACGGAAACTTCGCGAGCCCCAAAACTGAACGCAACATCGGATGCTGGCGTTGCCGCAATCTTTGTTGAAATTCGAGATCAACTTGCGATCGAGTTGGACCTAGAAACGTCGCTTGCAGAAGACGATTCGTTCTACTGGAGACGCATGGTCGTCGACGCCATGTACGAACTTGCCGATGACCCAGAGGCGAAATCACATGAAATCGAAGACGTGCCCAGCGTTGCGTGTCGCGACCTAGGCGTTTGGGAAGATGTTGTTGATCAGATGGTCAGTGCGATTCTTTGGGATCGTGATTTTGAGATTGCCGATGGTTTTTTGGACCAAGATCCAGTCGTTTCACACCAGCGACGAAATCTGCTCGGGATTGATAAAGATTACTTCACGGGCGTATCACCTGATCCGCGGCCAACTGAGGCGTTCAGGCTCATTCGTGAAACACGCAGCATCGTCCGATCGAAACCTCGTTGATTTGTTGGTCAATTGTCCTAACTTACCAACGCAACGTACCGGGTGCTCGAAAGTCAATTGATCACGATTGACCTACAAATGGTTTGACCTTGCGACCGGACCAGCGGGATTGGCAAACTGACAGTCAGTTGGCCCTCCCCCCGTCGATCCCGTCATCCACTATGCATCCGCTTCTGTCGATTTTACGTGCGGCGCACTGTCGTAGCACTCATCACTACTTTGCCATCGACGCACTTCCGTTGGTGGAAACCGATGCTGGTGTCCGTTTGACCAAGACGTTGCTGCGATACCACAACGACTATCTAAGAGGCGCAAAGGATCCTGATACGCGGTTCCGTGATTTTCAAAACCATGTCGTTCATGTTACCGATGGATATTGGGGCGGTGCGCCTCGTGTTGCCCATCAATGGTATGACCGACTTCAGAAGTATCTGCGCAACGACCGATGGAGCGATGCAGCACACGCGGCAGGCGTACTTAGCCACTACTTCACCGACCCGATCATGCCGCTGCACACGCAGCAAAGCGGCCGCGAAAAAATTCTGCATCGCCCGATCGAATGGAGCGTGACCAAGTCGTACCAAACGATCATGAAGATGTGGGATCGTGAACAGATGCAAATCGTATTTGAGATGTCCGACCAGCCCGGTTGGCTCGGCGAAGCGATTTTGCACGGTGCTCGTCACGCAAATCAGTACTACTTTCCTTTGATGGATACTTACGACCTGGGGCGCGGACGCAGCAAACCACAGGAAGGTCTAAGCCTGATTGCAAAACAGGCGCTCGCCGAATTGTTCGGACTTGCGGTAACTGGATGGGCACGCGTTATTGAACGTGCTGCTGCGGAAGCGGAAGCCGCCAAAGCTGGGCTGCTGCCGTCGCCAAGTGCGCCCCTGGCGATGATTTTGGCGACCGCTCGCGTACCGATGCGGTTGTGGATTCGGAACTTGGACCACGCACATGAACGACAAGCAGTGGAGTCATTGATCGAAGAATTTGAACGTACCGGAGAGCTAAAGCAAAACCTCTCTACAGAAGTCGATATCGTTCATCGAGTGATCAAAGTTCATGAAGACGAAAAGGTTTGGAAGCAACGCCGGAGACAACTCCAATCTGATCGAACTGAAATTCAGGTTCAGGGGAGCCCGGTTCAGGAAGGCCCAGTTCAGGAAGGCCCAGCTCTAAAAGCCCCAGTTCAGGGAAGCAAGACAAAGGACGCAATTGAAACGATGCGCGAACCGTTGGTCCTGCCCTTTCCCAATGGCAAAACAGCTAACGCTGATCTTCGATACAGTTTGCACCTGCAAGATGCTTTGGTTGACGCACCTTCGATTGGACCACGAACCGCTGATCGATTTACCGCCATTGGAATCCATAGCGTTCACCATTTCTTGAAAGCTGATGCCGGATCGATGTGTGATGAACTGGCGACGCGTTGGATTAGCGAGTCGATCATTTCACTTTGGCAGCTGCAAGCCAAAGTCATGTGCAGTGTTCCAGAACTAAATTGTCTGGAATCTCAATTGTTGGCTGGTGCCGGATTTGTTTCTCGGCAATCAATTGCCGATTGTGAAGCGGAGACGCTTTATCAGGCGGTGTCTCAATACGCTGCAACCTCGGCAGGGAAACGTTATCTGCGAGGCCAGAATCCGCCCAAGTTGACGGATGTTCAAACTTGGGTTGCCAACGCCATTGGTGCGTGTGCAGTGCATCAAAGCAATATCACCAAGGCAGCGTAAGACAACTCTTTAGCTGGTAACGAACGTCGGCAAGGCTTTCGGCGACCTGTGATTCCATAGCGAACTTGTATTTTCACTTGCCTGAGTGATTTTCTTCGCCAAACAGGTATCCTGTAAGCACGAATGGTCAACACGTTGAACCCAATTTCAAACGACGGATACTATGCGAGCTTTTGAAGCTACTCAGCATTTCTTTGATTCCGCTGCCGATCACCTGAACATCAGTGCCGAAATGCGGCAAATGATGCAGACGCCACGACGTGAAGTTCAGGTTCGCGTCACGATCGAGCGGGATAACGGGCAGCTAGCCAACTACATGGGCTTTCGCGTCCAACACGATAATCACCGTGGTCCAATGAAAGGTGGTTTGCGATATCACCCCGACGTTGACCTAGACGAAACGCGTTCGCTTGCCAGCTTGATGACCTGGAAAACGGCGGTGGTCGACCTGCCGTACGGTGGCGCAAAAGGCGGTATCGGCGTTGACCCATCCGAATTGTCACAGCGTGAAGTCGAACGACTCACGCGTGCCTTCGTCGACCAGATTCATGAATTAGTAGGGCCCGATACTGACATTCCCGCACCCGACATGGGGACCGACCATCGCGTTATGGCTTGGTTTCGAAACCAATGGGAAAAGTACCACGGTTTCAATCCCGCTGTGATTACTGGCAAGCCGGTCGAACAATACGGAGCCAAGGGTCGCGAAGAAGCAACCGGGCGCGGCGTTGGTACGTTGACGTTTAAAACAATCAAGCGTTTGGGTCGCAAACCAGAAGGTTGCCGGGTGGCGATTCAGGGGTTCGGTAATGTGGGAACTCATGCAGCAAAGTTCTTGTACGAAGCTCAGTTTCCGATCGTTGCGGTCAGCGATGTCAGCGGAACGTATTACGATCCCGAAGGACTAAACGTTAACGAACTTTTGCGCCACAAGATGGAGCATCCACGCGGTTTGCTGGATGGCTACAAGAGTTGCAAGAAACTTCCGCTCAGTGATCTGCTGGAAATGGACGTCGAGGTCTTAATCCCAGCGGCGCTTGGCGGAGTGATCACGGAAACCAACGTTGATAAAATCAAAGCGAACGTGATCATTGAAGCAGCCAACGGTCCGATCTACCCGATTGCTGACCAACAGCTTTTTGAACGCGGTGTAACGGTACTGCCCGATATTTTGGCAAATGCCGGTGGTGTGACGGTCAGTTACTTTGAATGGGTGCAAAACCGCCAGCACTATCGCTGGCCACTTGACCGAGTTCGCGGCGAGCTGGACCACACGATGAGCGAAGCGTTTGAAAACGTATGGCAGATGTCGCAGCAGCGAAAAGTCTCTCTACGGATGGCAGCCTACATGATCGGTATTCAACGAGTCCAACGCGCCGCCGAACTGGCTGGTTTGGCCTCATAG
>CAYVAN010000044.1:19005-25481 GCA_964449225.1 uncultured Rhodopirellula sp. | reverse complement strand
TGTGTTTCAATTTGGCGCGCGGCGCTCCCCGCGCCTTTAGCGCTGTCGGCGCGGAGAGCCGAGCGACATTACCCAGCTTGAAAAGCTGATTTGCCCTGGGTGAATCGGCTGCGATTTTGACCTTGAGTTTGATTTCGCCTACGATGAGGAGATAACCCACGGAGAATCCGACTTGTCCACTGTTATCAACGCATCCGTCGCCAACAGCCTAGCCGACCGCGTCGCCGATCTTGGCGGCGTGGGATTGGATCGCATCGTGACCCAACCGGCTCCCGGTTCTGCGACGGTCCATGATGCGATTGTTTCAGTGGAGGAAGGAAATCGGTGCGAGTGGGTCGACGGCACGCTAGTGGAGAAGGCGATGGGTTGGCAGGAGTCGTTGATCGCGATGGTTTTGGGCGGCTGGCTAAATGACTTTGTTCGATCGAAGAATTTGGGTGTAGTCATCGGCCCTGATGGGTTCATCCGTATTTTGGACGATGTCGTCCGAGCACCCGACGTTAGCTTCCTTTCTTGGGATAGACTGCCTGGACGACAGATCCCTCAGGAATCGGTGCCTGCCTGTGTGCCAGATTTAGCCGTCGAAATATTGAGTACCGGGAACACGCGTGCCGAAATGGCTCGAAAGCGTCGCGAGTACTTCCACGCAGGTGTTCGACTGGTCTGGATGATTGATCCTCGTGCAAGAACCGTGGCCGTCTATACCGGTTCGAACGACTACACGATCGTCGACGAGACTGGCACTCTGAGTGGCGGAGAGATTCTGCCGGGATTGACCATTAAACTGGAATCACTGTTTGCGGAACTGGATCGTAAACCGCCAGCGGAATAGACAGCTCGCTAACTTAGAACGTCTAAGCCTTTCGCTTCGATTTCCAAGACCTTGTCCAGTCTGCGGGCATGACGTTCGCCCGGTTCGTACTTAGCAGCCAGGAAGGCATCGATGATTTCCATCGCCAAAGAAGAGCCAATGATTCGGCCGCCGATGCACAAGACATTCATGTCATCGTGTTCGACGCCCTGATGAGCAGAATAAGTGTCGTGGCAGATGGCGGCTCGGATGCCGGGGATTTTGTTGGCCGCAACGCTGACGCCGACGCCGCTTCCGCAGACCACAATGCCGCGATCAGCACGACCTTGAATGATCTCCCGAGCAACCGCGATGGCGAAGTCGGGGTAATCGCAGCTCTCGGTGCTGTTGGTGCCGCAGTCGATCAGTGATGTCAGGCGTGGACCGTAATGCTCTGCGACGGCATTTTTGAGCGGAAAACCAGCGTGGTCGCCACCCAAGGCGACCCGAAAGTGAAACGATTGGGGGGAGTCAGCGTCAGGCATGGGCTTTGGGGATGGACCAGTGTTGCGAGAAAATTGGTGGTTTGGATGTAGCTGGACCGGCCAACGGTTCAGTCGAACCTAAGTGATTACGGTCAGAGCCCCGGCGGGATTAGCTACGGTTGGTAGTGGGCTAGAAACGAATTGAAGTGTCGATTTAATACCGCTGCGGCGTCATTCTGGCTAGGTCTGGACGTAAATTTGCCGCCAATTGGCCGGGTTAGCTGTTGTGACGATTTTTCCGCTTTGATACGTTACCTGAATCGGCGCTAGCACAAGCTAGCGAACGGCCCACTTCCTTTTGTTCCTCTAACCCCCGCCAAAGCTGCCACGTTGGATATCTCTTTAGATCCCAACTGACTCTTTTTGCAGCAATCAGTGCCGTCTGATGCTCTTCTGCAAGGCCAGCTTTCCGCCCGGAAATAACTGATTCACATGGTAAATCGTAACCTCATTCGCAATCTCGACGATGATGATCTGTCGGCCGAATTGGACATCCTGGCTCCCGAGGAGGATGCCGAGGAGTGGTTGCTGGAGTATTTACAGCAAGACCAGCAAGACTACGCCCAGGGCGAGATCGTCGAAGGTCGTATCGTCGAAGTTAACGACGAATGGGCACTGATTGACGTTGGATTCAAAAGTGAAGGTACCGTTTCGCTGAGCGAATGGGATCCTGATGAAGAACAGCCGGTCGCTGGTGGCACGGTTACCGTCTTGATCGAAGAGATGGAAGACGAGCTGGGCCGTGCCGATGACCCGTACGGCATGATCTCGCTGTCGAAGCGAAAAGCCAACGAAATTATTCGCTGGCAAGAGATCATCAGCAAGATCCAAGAGGGGCAAGTCGTTACCGGCACGGTCATGCGAAAGATCAAGGGTGGTCTGCTGGTCGACATCGGTGTCAGCGTCTTCCTTCCTGGAAGCCAAGTCGACATTCGCCGTCCCGGCGACATTGGCGATTTCATCGGCCGCGTGATTCAAGCCGAAGTGCTTAAGATCGACGACACTCGGCGAAACATCGTCATCAGCCGTCGTTCGCTGATCGAACGTCAGCGTGAAGAAGACCGCGCGTACTTGATGAAAGAGCTGGAAACCGGCCAAATCCGCAAGGGGATTGTCAAGAATATCGCCGATTTCGGGGCCTTTGTGGACCTGGGCGGTATCGACGGTTTGCTGCACATCACCGACATGGCTTGGGAGCGAATCGGCCACCCGACCGAAATGGTGTCGATCGATCAAGAAATCGAAGTCAAAGTCCTGCACATCGACCGCGAAAAGCAAAAAATTGCTTTGGGTCTGAAGCAAAAAGATCGCAACCCTTGGGAAAACATCGAAGCCAAGTACCCGGTCGAAACCGACCACAAGGGCGAAGTCGTCAATGTCATGTCCTACGGTGCGTTCGTCAAATTGGAGCCCGGCATCGAAGGCTTGGTTCACATCTCCGAAATGTCTTGGACCAAGCGGGTCAATCACCCAAGCGAATTGGTCAACATCGGCGATGCAATCGAAGTCCGAATTCTGGGCGTCGATGCCGAAGGCCAGCAATTGTCGTTGGGCATGAAGCAAACCCAAAAGAACCCTTGGGACGAAGTCATCGAGCGTTACCCAGAAGGTCAGGACGTCACCGGCAAGGTGCGAAACCTAACCAATTACGGTGCGTTTATTGAACTGGAAGAAGGAATCGATGGCCTGCTTCACGTTTCGGATATGTCATGGACTCGCAAGATCGGTCACCCCAGCGAAATGCTGGAAAAGGGCCAGGAAGTCGCTTGCCGCATCCTCAGTGTCGACGAAAGTCGCCGCCGTATCGCGTTGGGCTTGAAGCAGCTGGACAACGATCCTTGGGATGGCGACATCCCGGACAAGTTCCAACCCGGTCAACTGGTCCAAGGTCAAGTCACCAAGATCACCAACTTTGGTGTCTTCATTGGCCTGCAAGACGGCCTGGAAGGCCTGCTGCACATCAGCGAGCTTGCTGAGCACAAGGTCGAAGACCCGGAAGAGGTGGTCAAGGTTGGCCAAGACATCGAAGTCAAAGTGCTTCGCGTCGACACCGACGAACGCAAAATCGGTCTGTCACTCAAACGAGTCGATTGGGGCGAAGAGCAGGAAAAAGCTGCTGCTGCGGCCGAAGCGGCCGAAGCTGGCGAATCGGTGCCAAGCGTCGACGACGGCGATTTGAAGGGCGGACTCGGAGCCGCAGGGCCTCTGTTCCCCACCGGCGAATAATATCGCGTGGCTACCCACTGGCGAGTGATCGCCTAGCCTTCTATCGAGAATCGAAAACCCTTCGGCCGGACACGGTCGAAGGGTTTTTTATGACCGTTACGGGATCGCCCACTCTAGCTGGACCGGCCACGGTTCCGTGGATCACGTGCTGGTCCGAAACCAGGCGGTACTCGCTGCGACCAGGCATTGCTACGGTCAGCAAATGCTTGCGTAACCAAGGCACATCACTTTTTCACTTGAGAGTATTCGCCATTGTCGCTCGGCTTTCCGAGCCAAAAACGCTGACGGCTCGGAGAGCAGCCGAGCGACACTGCCTTGCTTGGGTAAACCTTGGGCTAGAAACAAAAAAAACTTTCGACCTGAAATGATCGAAGGGTTTCTGTTCACTATCTGGAAATGCCGGAATTTCGCTCGGCATGTTCCGAACGACGGCTTTTTTGTCCTAGACCAAGTTCTTACGAACGGCCCACACAGCGGCCTGGGTGCGGTCGCTAACGCCGATCTTTCGCAGGATGTGCTGGACGTGCTCTTTGACCGTTTCGTAGCTGATGCCCAACATCTTGGCGATTTCTTTGTTGGTTAAACCGAGGGCCATCTGACGCAGCACTTCGCTTTCGCGTTGGGTCAGGGGAACTTCGATATCCTGGCTCAAACGCGGTGTGGCTAGGGCACCGGTGACGCGACGAAGCTCTTCGCGGGTCCAAGCTGATTCGCCCGCCGCTGCTGTCTTCAACGCAGCAAGCAACCGATCGCGTGTTGCGTTCTTTAAGACGTAACCTGATGCACCCAAGGCAACCGCACGAGCGATATAAGTTGGGTTGTCATAGGCTGAGAAAAGCACAATTGGCAGATCTGGGTGATCTAGCTTGAGCCGCCCAAGAGCATTGAGACCATCGCCGCCCTCCATTCGGATGTCCATTAAAACGACATCTGGAGTCGCTTTTTCGACCTCTGCCAACGCTTCTGCCGCCGATATTGCTTCAGCGGCAATTTCAAAATCCGTGCCGCTGAACATCGCATGCAACCCGGTGCGAATGACTTCGTGATCATCCACAATTAGTAATTTAACTGTCATAGTTTCTTTCAATCTTCAAAAATTAATCGCGTTCGTAGGCTGCTAAGGTGCTTTCCCTTGCATTGGCTAATCGCCAAAGAAATCAATACTTGAGTTCGTCCCAAGTCTTTAAATAAATTGACAGAGAGGCGTTTGGCTGCCCCCCACATGAGAAGAGGCGTCGACTAAGATGCGTTACCGCACTGAAAAACGATCATGGGAACCAACAGTACCCTTAAACGCCTCGCAAGCTTCAAGAATTTGATTCAAGAGACCCATCTATTTCCGCTTCGACCACCGTCATTTCTTTGGCAGGCAGATCCTAGGGGCCTTCGGACTCCTGCCAATACCCCATGATACCCAGGGGGGCAAACCCCCGATTAACGAAATCGAGCATTATTGCAATCATGGGCCATGAGTTTGACGGATTGCATGGATTTATCGCATTAAATGCGACTAAGAGGCGTCGTGCGGCCAGCTTTAGATCCGCAGCTGAATTGTGAAGTTTTCGTAAAAACAGTTTCTAGTGGTGCGTCAAAGCAAAAAGTTAGGATCGACACGGGACCGCTCGCGCCGTTCCGCTAATAAATTAGCGGCAGTGCGCAAGCCCTCCGGTTTTTCGGACCCTGGAATTTACTGCTGACGCACCACTAGGCGACTGATGCGGTCGAGTTAGACATTCGTTTTGCCGTCACCATTTCCTTAAATTGAACCCTCAGATTTTTTAGCCAGAAGATCAGATAGAGGTTGGCCACGATGGAGATCAAAAGTAGGCCGTTGAACAAAGGTTGTGCGGCAACAGGTTTTGGCTTGGAATGGCTTGAAGTAGGACCGGATTCAGCTTGCAATCCACGATCCGACGAAGCACGGTTGTTGAAACTCGAACTACGATCGTCCTGACCAGAGATTGTCCGTTGACCCGAATCTGAACGGTCGTAAGTTGGTCGGTCTGATGCGTTGCGATTGGTTGCGATTTGAGAGGCAAAGCGAGTGTCTGTTGCGACGCGGTCATCGTACTGGGAATTAGAATCGCGATCGCGAGGAGTGTTGTAGCCGCGGTCCTGGTTCGGCGGGTTTATTGACGAGTATCCTCTTCCGCGATTGTCGACGCCACGCGAACCGTCGCGTGTGTCCATCATGCTCGCCGCTGAATTACCTGCGAACTGGTCTCGCGTCTGTTGATCTCTTGGGAAGCCATCTCGCTGATCTCTGTTGCCGTTGCCGTTGCCCTGTGGCCAGGAGTCGCGACCCAGCGTGCTATTGATCGAACGATCAAATAAGCCGTTGTTCGTTATCCGGTTGTTATCGAAGCCGCGTGGATTGTTCAACGAAGGTGCGTTCATGCGAGACGATGCTTGTGAATTGTTGTCGCGATCCAAATTGTTGAAATTAGTTCCGCTGCCCAAACGACCACTTAAGTTTTGCTGTTGTTGGTTGACGTTCACGACGCGACCGCTGCGATCGACTAGACGGTTGTACCGGTCAAAGTCCCATGCCCCGGCGGCTAGCTGTTCTTGGTTCAGTTTTGGGTTAGGACGGTTCAAGCCAAGGTATTGACTGTCCTGCGGATTTCTTTCGGCAAAGTCATTTGACAAGGGCGTTCGGGATTGTTGATTGTTGGTCGTTTGTCTGTTTAGAGAATCGCTACCGTTGCTAAATTGAAGATCTCGACGCGTCTGGTCGATTTGCGAAAACACTCCATCGGCATTACCGGACCTGTTTGGGTCTTGCTCGCGGCTCGTTCGATTCGCGTTGCTGCCTGTATTGGCTAGGTCGCTGTCTTTAAGGGCATTGGGCATTCGTCCAAAGGTGTCCGAAGGACGAAGTCCGTTACTGGCTAGCGAAGCCTCAGTGTTTCGAG
>CAYVAN010000044.1:14159-18905 GCA_964449225.1 uncultured Rhodopirellula sp. | reverse complement strand
AAGGTGTCCGAAGGACGAAGTCCGTTACTGGCTAGCGAAGCCTCAGTGTTTCGAGAATTTTGCTGCTGTTGCTGTGCCGCGAAGCGGCTCCATTGATTGTCACGTCCCGTCTGAGACGTTTGTCCTGTTGGCGAGGTCGAAGGGCCGCCCGTACGAGGTTGAGCAAAAGGATTCGATTGATTTTGATTGGCAAGATTATTATTGGATTGCGATGGACCAAATTGCCCGGTTCGTGGCCGAGTCGATGGGGGCGGGATCAGATCCCGTCCAGCGGTTGGGGCGTTCTGCCCCGTCCCGCGAATTCGATCAAGAAGGTTGTTGGCTTTCTGCCCAGCTTGATCAACACCGTTTTGAAACGCTCGACCGGCACGATCAGCGGCACGATCAGCGGCACGATCAGCGGCACGATTGCCAAATTGGTTGGCTGCATTATTCAATGCATCGCCAGCCGAATCCTTTAACGTTGATGGTAATCCAAAACCGCCGCCACCTTGTGGATCAGGTTTTAGGGTCGCGACACGCGGACTAGTCAGTGCGGATGAGGTAGTTCGCGGTAAGTCGCCGGTTCCGACGCGAAGCACAATCCTGGAGACGTGACCCCGCACTTCTGGATCGATCACACTGCTGATCTGCACAGCACTAGCCTGCAAAGTGCTGGCCTGGAAAGAGGCTCCAGAACCGGACTTTTTTAACTGAGCAAGTTCGGCCGGGGAAACCTGGACGATGTATTCAATATCCGCGGGATCGTCACCGTTCTTGTCTGGCTGCCATCCGTATGTGACCCCCGCAGCGGCGATCATCAATAGCATGCTGGGAATTCCGCCCATCGCTCAATCCTTCGAGTTAAATGGACCGGCCATCGTTGACCGGCTTATTGACTTCTTGAAAGTCTGTGTTTCCCGACAGATTAACGCCACCGACGACTGTACGTAAAGAGAGATTCAGTAGGTAATTGACACCGGGAAACGGAGCTTTGGTGGTTTAGGCTTGGTGGGTAGCCTAACGCTGGTTTGAAATGAGATCATAAGACTTTGCTAGCAATTCAATTGCCCGGTCGATTTCTTCCGGTGTATTGATGCGTCCGATTCCAAACCGCACGCTTTGTCTTGCTTCGGATTCGGATAAGCCAATCGCCGACAAGACGTGACTCGGTTTGTCGCTCACATCGCTGCACGCCGATCCAGTGCTAAAGGCAACATTCGGTGTCGCCGCCATCCAGGCTTCGCCTTCGATCAGTGGCACCGAAAGATTTAAGTTACCCGCCAAGCGTTCGGTTGAATCCAAGCCGGGGCCATGCAACGTTAAATCGCCGATCCGATCTCGTAATCCTGACCACAGCTGGTCACGCAATTGATTCAGTTGGTTTGATTGATCACAAACGTCCGAGGTGGCACGGGTGATTGCTGATGCCATCCCAATAATCGCAGCCGGGTTCATGGTGCCGCTTCTTAGTTGGCGTTGTTGACCACCACCAACGATTTGCGGTCGCAACCGAACGCGGCGGTTTCCGTTACCAGCAACCAGGATCCCAACGCCCTTGGGCCCGTAACACTTATGCGCCGAAAAACTAACCAGATCGACGTCCGCATCACGCACGTCAATTTCCATCCGGCCCAGCGTCTGCGTCGCATCGCTGTGCAGTAGCGTTCCTTGGTCGTGACAGATCTTGGCAATGGCTTTGATCGGTGCCACCGTCCCAATCTCGTTATTGGCCCACATGACCGAAACGATCGCGGTATCGTCATTGATTGTGTCAGCCAGCTGCTTCAAATCGATTTGCCCAGCTGAATTAACTGGCAACACGGTGATCCGAAAATCTTGTTTGCCTAAATCACTTACCACGTCCAGGACCGCAGGATGCTCGGTTGCTGCGGTGATGATGTGACGCCGCTTTTGACGCGGATGCAGGCATATTCCTCGCAGCGCCAGATTATTCGCTTCGGTTGCACCACTGGTCACCACCAACGAACTTGCAGGCGCACCCAGGGATCTTGCGATGGAATCCAACGAGCGGTCCATTGCGGCCGCCGCCTCGCGACCCGCCGCGTGGGAACTGTGCGGGTTGCCGAACGCCTCGGTCAGCCAAGGTAACATCGACTGGACCGCCAACGGATCGCATGGCGTCGTGGAATGGTGATCTAAGTAGATCATGAGATCAGCAGGGCTAAAGGACGCGTTCTAAGAGTCGTTGTAATCGAGCGGATGACTTTGTCGTTTTACTCAGCTCTATGTCTGGCCAATTAGTCATGTAGTGACGGCTTGCGTTAGCTTGGGACGCGAGTCCCAGGAACTGAAGCTTCCCGAATTCCATTCAGAGAACCACAGAGAAACACAAATTGACACAGATGGATACTGAACGTTTCATCTGTGTGCATTTGTGTCGATCTGTGGTTGCAAAAATTGTCGTCATGAATCCTTGCAAATGTCATTCAGCCCACTCGAAGCCACGCCGGGCTCACGGATAGAGTGCATCAAGAGCCAGCTGGCTCCATGTTTCCAGCCGATCGCGATCTTGCTTTAACGCGGTGACGCTGACGAAGCCGCCGTCGGCCAAGTCGTCCTCGTTGCTGCGAACGGTCGGGGTTTCCAGCTTGAAAAGATGTACGACTCCCAAGTGAACCTGCCCTACCTCGTTCGACGGATCGTAGATCAAACCTACGCGTTGCTCGCTATACCCGGAATCCAACTGAACTTCTTCGGAAAGTTCACGTTGCATGCCGATGGTGTAGGGATCTCCGTCGCCTTGGGCGTCTTCAGCACTGATGTGGCCTCCGATTCCAACGCTTCGCTTGGCGTGCAATCGCGATTCCCCGCCACCGCCGCCCCGTGTGTAGGTAAACAAATGAACGTCGCCATTTTGATCGGTTGATTCAAGCAGCACGTAGGGAATCAACTGTTTGAAGCTAGGATCCACTTCCATCGCGCCGCGAGGTTGAAACGACAATTGATCCGAGTCCAGAATCGGCTTCAAAAACCGATCGACGTCCGGTTCAAAGCCGTCAATTTTCCCGATCGAGTTCACAAGCGATTCAGGGACAACCAAGATGTGTTCTTCAGTACTCACGGGCAGTTTCGGTTCGTGGAATGGGACGAGATTCTTGCAACAATGCGGAGTTCTTTGGTTTAACCGCGTGCCCAGCGGGCCGCGCGTGCCCAGCGGCAAACGCGGGGCGATGCCCACGCTGTTAAGCGATACTTCTGCCGATGTGCTTGTTCCAAGAAGATAGTCTAACCGCAAATCTGCTTTGGGTTTATCCGACAGCGTTTCGCGGAACCAACTGCCCGTGGCCCAGCGTGCCGACGAATTCCCCGTCACGCACGGAAACTTTTCCGCGACAGGTCACCACGTCTGCTTGACCCTTGATTTCAAATCCTTCAAAGGCGTCGTAGTCAGTTTCCATCGCTCGCGTGTCGCTGGTGATGGTGCCTTGGTGTGCGGGATTCCAAACGACCAAATCCGCGTCGCCGCCAATTTGAATGGTCCCCTTGCGAGGGAACATTCCGAATTGTTTAGCCGCAGCCGTTGATAACAATTCCACAAATCGATGCAGATCGATTCTGCCTTTCGCGACACCGTAGGAATACAACAGCACCGGGCGGTGCTGGACCGAGGGGATGCCGTTGGGAATTTTGGTGAAATCTGATTCAGGCGGGCGTCCCATTTCTTTCTGACCGGCAAAGTCGAACGGAGCATGGTCGGTGGCGACTGTCGATATTACGCCCGATGCGATCGCGTCCCAGAGATATTGCTGGTGTGATAGATCCCGAATCGGCGGGCTCATCACGTACTTCGCACCTTCGAAGTTTGGTCGTTCGGCGTAGGTCTTGTCGAGCACTAGATAGGAGATCACGGTTTCCAATTTGACATCGACGCCACGGGCCTGGAATGGCATCGCTGTTTCGACCGCATCCCGACAAGACGTGTGAACGATGTAACCACTGGCACCGGTCATTTCCAAAAATGTGCAAAAGTGATGCACGCCACTGGCTTCCACCGTGACCGGCCGCGATGGTTCGTGAAATTCGGGACCAACTTTTCCTGCCGCGACCAATTCGTTTTGCAACTGAGCGACCAGGTCAGCGTTTTCACAATGAGCCGTCACGACCAGGTTTAATTCCTTTGCCAGTTTGCAAGTTTGGTACAGCTCGTCATCTGTCACCCCGAGCGCGCCTTTGTAAGCCAAGAAGACTTTGAGCGATGTGATGCCATCGTCAACAATGCGACTAATTTTCTCGGGCGTGTCCTCATCGAAGTGCGTGATGCCCATGTGAAAAGAAAAATCGCAGGCGGAAATGCCGACTGCTTTACTCTTCCAAAGTTCGTAAGCCTCGACGGGATCATCGTCACGCGACGGGCAACACATTTCGATCAGCGTTGTCGTGCCACCCAGCAATGCCGCGCGGCTGCCTGAGTCGTACGTGTCCTTGGCATACGTGCCCATGAACGGCAAGTAAATGTGAACATGCGGATCAATGAATCCGGGGAACACGTACTTTCCCGATGCGTCGATCACCTCCACTGATTCGTCATCCGCGTCGATTTCAATCAGCGTATCGATCTGAGTGATCGTCTCGCCTTCCACCAAAATATCAGCAAGGTAATCTTGGTCCGCCGTAATGATGCGGCCGTTTTTGATAAGCAGAGGCATGGGCTTGCCGTTGTAGAGAGGTGTAGGCCGAATGGAGCGGAGCGCCATCCGGCAGTTACAAAACCCTGGCCCTCAATGCCGGATGTCGCTTCGGCTC
>CAYVAN010000044.1:0-14149 GCA_964449225.1 uncultured Rhodopirellula sp. | reverse complement strand
GTTTTACAAATTCATCACCCGTCCAAGATTCATCATTGGTAATGCCGCGACGTTGAGCTTTGGCGGCTTTGGCCTGAGCTTGTCGCGCGACAAGGTCGCTGTGCGTCGTGAAGTACGGCAACGCCTTGCCTTTGAAATCATCGATCGTTTCAAAGCCGTGTTTGTCCATGAACGCCAACAATTGGTCTGACATGGTCTGAACTAAATCGTAGCCGTGCTTCATCACGCCGGTGCAAACCTGGACGGTGTCAGCACCCAGCAGGATAAATTCGGCGGCGTCTTCGCCTGTTTCAATTCCGCCAATTCCCGACAAGGTCGCGTTGGGGAATTCGCTGCGAATCATGACTGCGATTTCCATGTTCATCCGCATCGCAATCGGTTTGATCGCTTTGCATGAATATCCGCCCAGTGTTGAATAGCCTTCGACCGTCGGCATTGGCCGCAGCGTTTCAAGATCGACACCGATCAGGCTGCGGACGGTGTTGATGGCTGAAATTCCATCAAGGCCCGCTAACAATGCAGCGCGTGATGGATCTTCGATGTGCGTCACGTTCGGCGTCATCTTTGCCCATACCGGCACGGTCGCGGCCTCGCGGACCCAACCGCACACTTCGGCAAGCAGTTGTGGATCTTCGCCCATCGCTGAACCCATTCGCCGTTCGGGCAGGCCATGAGGACACGAAAAATTGCATTCCAAAACATCCACACCCGCTTCTTCGCAGCGGCCGATGATTTCGAACCACGCGTCGCGGTTGTACTCTTCCATGATCGACGCGATCAGCACCTGTTCAGGATACTGGTCCTTCACTCGGCGATATTCATCGATCCACTGGTCGAACTCCATGGTCGAAATCAGTTCGATGTTCTCCCACCCATAGGGTTCACCGCTCGCATCTTTCAGTCGTCCATAACGCGGAGCCACGTTGACAACTTTCGACGCATCCAGGCTAGCGGTCTTTGCTGACGCACCGCCCCATCCCTCGGCGAACGCCCGGCAGATGACCCGTGAATTGGTCGACGGAGGCCCCGAACCAATCACAAACGGATTAGGAAATCGGACTCCACCAACAGTCGTTTCGAGCGAGGGCATGAATGGTTACGGTTGAATCAGGGCGTCGTAGGTTTCCGGTCGTCGATCCCGGAAGAACTGCCACGTGTTGCGGACTTCGCGGATCAGGTCCAAATCCATGTCGGCGATCACGATGTCATCTTCGATTCTCTTTTCGCTTTGAGCGATGAATTGTCCGCGTGGATCACAAAAGTAACTCTGCCCGTAAAATTCGCCGATGTTCCAAGGAGCTTCGACACCCGGCCGATTGATCGCACCGACAAAGTACTGGTTGGCGACCGCGTGCGCCGGTTGTTCCAGTTTCCAAAGATACTCGCTCAGGCCCGCGACGGTGGCGCTGGGGTTGAACACGATTTCGGCTCCGTTCAAACCGAGGCACCGAGCACCCTCGGGGAAGTGCCGGTCGTAACAAAGGTACACACCGACTTTGCCGACGGCGGTGTCGAACACGGGATAACCAAGATTGCCGGGGCGGAAATAAAATTTCTCCCAAAACCCAGGTTCACAATGTGGCAGATGCATCTTTCGAAACTTGCCAAGATACGAACCATCGGCATCGATCACGGCAGCGGTATTGTAATAGACGCCGGTAAGTTCTTCTTCGTAGACCGGAACCACCATCACCATCTGATGCTTCTTCGCCAGTTCCATCATCAACTTGATCGTCGGGCCATCGGGAACACGTTCGGTCATCCCGTACCATTTGGCATCCTGTTCTGCGCAGAAATACGGCCCATAGAACAGCTCTTGTAAACAGCAAACTTGTGCCCCCTGGTCGGCCGCTTTGCCAATCAGGTCGACGTGCTTGTCGATCATTGACTGTTTGATTTTTTCCAGCGGCGCATCAGAGCTCTCGCACAATGTCGCTTGGATCAGGGCCCCTCGTACCACGCGTGGCATCTAAACTTCTTTCGTGAAATTGGCTTTCAATCGGCCTTCGATTGACTGGGACGCAGTTTAGTCCAACGGACGTCTTTAGCCCAGGGATGCCGACACCACTACTGAAACAAGCGAGCCCTGATTTTATCGTGTTTTAGAGGACCAAAATCACGGGAATCGACCGAAATCGGAACGTTGTCGCCTAACACGAAGTACTCACGGGGGCCCAGTGTGATCGGGTACTTGGAAGGGTCGTCGTGAGGCCTGAGCCTGTAAAGGATTTTTCGTCGGATTTCGATATCCGGGACGGCTTGCCAATCAGCCATGGCAATCGCGACCGGAGCGGTTTCTGAAACGGGGACTCCCATCGTTTGTCGATCGCCGCGTTTCCAGATTTGGATATCAATGTCTTGCGGAGATTCTCCGGTGGATGTTAAAGCCACGTAAAGCCGGTCCGCGGGGTACATCAACCGCGATAGATTCCTGTTGATCGAGTAATCATCCAACACGCCGCTGGGCATGCTGCCCCGATGAACATTGACGTGGTGGTAAACCATCCAATCGCCTTGCTGCTTCCAACGCGATTGTTTCCCCTTCGTCCTGCGGTAGACCAGAACGCTGGCGTCGTTGTCAATCGGCTTTGCGTTGACGGTCAGCTGCAGACCATCAAGCCCAACGATGTCCCCAGGCATCGCAACAACACGCTTGACCGATGGACGGTCAAGCTCGATCGCCACCAAATCGTTAAGCTGAATCGGTGACGACGGTTTTCCACGAAAGACTAGATCCGGTGGGTGCAAATCTTCCAATGGGAAAAGTTCGCCGGTACACTGCGGGCACCGTTCCGATTGAGACAAATTTGCCGGTGCAAGTCGAGCGGTGAAAAGACAATCTTTGCACCGCCATGTTTGCGTTTGCCCAAGTAGCGTCGGGGCCATCGAGAAACCCGAAACGGCAAAAGCCGAAGAGTCAGGTTTTGGATGTGGTTGCCAGATCCACCACCCCCACGCAATCAGCCCACTGGCAAAGAGGCAAACCGCAATGGCAGATATCGCTGCATGCTGACGGATGTGGTTTGGTGCGTGATCTAACAAAGGGATTCTGATCCGGCTATACTCCCAGCACTCAACGCAAGCGGCAGTGGACGTCAGCATGCGTTATGACTGCCTCATTCTAACTGACTTTCTTGATCAGCCTCGCGTATGTCTGAACCAAATTCTCAATCGACGGTTGCCGCATCTCGGGCCCAGCCAGCGGTGAATCATACGACTCGCGGACGAATGGGCAAGATTCCATCGGTCCGCATTGCTGCGACCGGTTCTTACGTTCCAGAGAAAGTCGTCAGCAATGATGACCTCGCTCAATTGGGTTGTGATAGTGATTGGATCGTTCGGCGAACCGGAATTAGATCCCGGCGTCACGCGACCGATGATCAGGCGACCAGCGACCTGTGTTACGAAGCTGCGATGCGCTGCCTGAATGAAGCCGGGGTCACGGTGGATCAGGTCGATCTGATCATTGTTGCCACAATGACGCCCGATCACCCGACACCATCGACTGCGTGTCACCTGCAGCGCCGGCTAGGTGCTTTCGCGCCCGCGATGGACGTCAACGCGGCGTGTGCAGGTTTCATGTACGCGATGATCACCGCTGGGCAGTTCATCGCTGCGGGGAATAATCAATGTGTGTTGGTTGTCGGCGCGGACCTGATGAGCCGAACCATCAACCCGGAAGACAAGAAGACGTATCCGCTCTTTGGCGACGCCGCCGGAGCGGTGTTGATGACACCCGACATCGATGGTGATGCCGAAGTTCTGTCGTACCAATTAGGTAGTGAAGGTTGTGGCGGCGAGATGCTGTGCATTCCCGCCGGTGGCACGCGAATGCAAACGACACCTGGCACGATCGCCGATGGTAAACAGTATTTGGTGATGGACGGTCGGAACGTTTTCAAATGGGCCGTTCGGGTTTTTGATGAAAGCGCTAAAAATGTTTTAGCCGAAGCGGGTGTTTCGTCGGACCAGCTAGCGTCGGTCGTTTTACATCAAGCCAACCAACGCATCATTGATTCGGCGGTATCGAACCTGGACGTTCCTGCGGATCGGGTGTTCGTCAATCTTGATCACTACGGCAACACATCGGCCGCCAGCATTCCGTTGGCGCTCGACGAAGCAGTCCGTGCAGGCAAAATCAAGCAAAGCGATTACGTGCTGCTATGTGGATTCGGTGCCGGCTTGTCCTGGGGCACGGCTTTGCTGCGTTGGTAATCCGATTCGCTGGTACCTGCCGTCAAAGTTTCTACGATCGGAACGACCGTTGGACCAGGTTGGATGAAATCTGGTTTTCTACGTCGATATTGGACGGATGAGGTTAACTAGCTCGAAACCTTTAGGAGAGAGACCGCTTTCTTTGACTCGAATTTGAGTTTTAACCAATGTCCAGCATCCCACCAGCCGTTTCAGCCGCTCTGAATGTCCAACAGCAGGCGACTGCTTCTAAAATCAACGTTGCGGTAATGGCAAAGCAATTGGATGCCCAAAGGCAAGCTGGCGACGCGATCAATCAAATTCTTGATTCGACAGTGCAGGCGTCGAAGCAGATCGCAGAAGGTCACCTGGACGTCAAAGCGTAAGGTGCAAGTGGCATAGGCTTCTAGCCTGTGTTCCAGTCCATAACGCAATGCTACTTCCCAACACAGGCTGGAAGCCTATGCCACTTTTTTGGGAATCGGCTCGCCTGGTGAAATTCCGAGTTCTTGACGCACACAGGCTGATGACCAGCGGTAGTTGTCTGCCTTTTCAACCAATCCTGCTTTGACAGGATTCTGTTCAATGTAGTGAATGATGCGAATCAGCTCCGCTTCGTCTCTCGCGTAGTGATCGAATGTCTCGGGTTGCCAAAACACTCCGCTTTCGCCCCGACATCGGTTGCACTGCGTTGCAGTAAAACTCTGGACGCTGTGAGAAATTACCTCACGAGGTGTTTTAGGATGGCTCTTTCCAGCTTCTCGCTTCGCTAGTTCCTGAGACCATTTTTCGATTGGAAGAAAGACCCAGTGATGATGGCTGGGCATGATTGCGTATGCAAACAATCGAGACCTTTGATCTGCAAAATGCAGGAAAGCTTTTTGAACAATTTCTGCCAGCTGACCGTCTTGAAAATGCTTCACCGGTGACTCGCCGTCCAAGATTGAATCAGCCAGCTTAAACACCAGCTTGTGCTTCTTCATTTCCCAGTCGATGTCGCTTAGATCATCAGGCTGTTTCCGCTGGTTGAGTCCATCGCGGTAGTTGCGAATTCGTTTCAATCCAGCCGCAGGCAGGCTGCCCGCCAGGCAAGCCGTGATGAATGTAGGCTTACCTTCCACATCAAGATGCGGCAGGTCTCGACGTCGAAACACTCCGTTTTCATTCACCACAATCCCCAGTGGCATAGGCTTCTAGCCTGTGTTCCCGCATGCAATACGCTTCTGTTTCCAAACACAGGCTGTAAGCCTATGCCACTGTTTAGCGACCCTACGGACGCGGCGCGGCTGCTGCCATGACTTGCAAATCTTCGCCGCCGATACGGTCGCAGAAATCGCCGAGCGATTCAGCTTCGGTTCGGTGGGTTTTGAATGCTGAAAAGATGCCGACCATTTCATCAACGACCACATCGTCGGGCACCAAATCTTTGTAGACATAAGCGAGGCGATTGCCCAACCAACCGCCGCCGGCAAACAGTGTGTACTTGTCCTTGGCTTTGCCGACGAGAGCCAGGTCAGCGTTGTAAGGGCGAGCACATCCGTTGGGGCAACCCGTCATGCGGATTGTGAATCGTTCGCCTGAAAGTCCAAGCTTGGCAAGCGGTTCTTCAAGCTTGTCGATAATTGACGGCAATCGTCGTTCGGACTCAGTGATCGCCAAGCCGCAAGTCGGCAACGCCACGCACGCCATTGACCAACGACGAACGGTGCTGGTCTCCTCGGTGGTGGGCATGTTGTGTGATTTGATCAAGTCGATCAGCTTCTCTTTGTCCGACTCGTCGATGTCAGTGAAAATCACACTCTGGTGACCCGTCATGCGAACTTCTGTTTTGAACTCTTTGCAGATCGCACGCAGGCCGGCTTTGAGTTGACGTTGGTCGTTGTCGTACAGACGACCGTTTTCGATATTCAGGCCATATGACAACTTGCCATCGCCCTGCTCCTGCCAACCCATGTGATCGTCGAAGCCGGTGACGTCGTCTTCGGTGCAGTCGGCAAGTGGTTCGCCAAAGTACTTTTCGACTTCGTCGCGGAACTTTTCGATGCCCCAATTGGCGACCAAGTATTTCATCCGAGCGATCTTGCGATCGGCGCGGTTGCCGTTGTCGCGTTGGACTTTTAGTACTGCTTGGCAAACGCCGACCACTTGATCGGGCTTCACAAAGGCCATTCGTTTGGCCAAGGCTGGGAAAGTGTTCTTCTTCGCAGGCGTGGTTCCCATGCCTCCGCCGACCAAGACGTTGTAACCGATGATGGTTCCGTCACGGACGACAGCCAACAAGCCGATGTCTTGAGTGTAGATGTCGATGCAATTGTCTTCGGGCAACGCGATGCCCATTTTGAATTTACGCGGCAAGTAAGTTGCACCGTAAAGTGGTTCGACTTCTTCGGGCACGCCACCACCTTGCAAAACCTTTTCCTCGCTACCAGGTTCTTGCAACCACAGTTGATGGTACGCAGGTGTTTTCGGAGCCATCGCTTCGGTCAATTCGTCGGTCAATCGTTCAAGTTCGACGTGAATCGCATCACTGCGTTTGGCAGGACAGCACATAATGTTTCGGTTGACGTCGCCACACGCTGCGAGGGTGGACAACGCGATGTCGTTAATCTTCTTGATCGTTAAACGTAAGTCGTTTTTTAAGATCCCGTGCAGCTGGATCGTCTGACGCGTGGTGATTTTCATGGTTGAATCACCCAGCTCGTCGCACATGTCCAGCATCGACAGAAACTGGTCTGACGAGATCCGACCACCCGGAATTCGCAAACGTAACATCATCGAATAATACTTGCCGACGCCAGCTTTTTTCGCTTCAATGCGGCGATCACGATCGTCTTGTTGATAGCTGCCGTGGAATTTCAGCAGTTGGATATTGTCCTTGTCGAAGTGATCGGTTCCAGCAGCAATTTCCTCGGGAATGGTGCCTGCGAGGAAATTGCTGGCGATTTTGATCTTTTCAACGGGGCTGATCTTTACGCCCGATTCGGGGCCTTGCTGGGGTGCGTCGGTAGACATGCGGACGAAAATCCTGTGTGATTCTGTTGATCGCGTCTTTTGAAAATCGAACGACGCAGTGTGGTATTCTGTTTTCCGCAACCTGCGGTGACTGGGTAACTATAACGATCGGTCGCTATCGTCACTATGGCGATCACTTTGGCAGCCCGCTCACCGACCAGCGAAGCTAATTTTTTCCTCTTACTGATGACAAAACAGACAATGACGGCTATTCGATTGGATGGAAAACAGATCGCGGGCGAAATCCGTGAGGAGGTGGCCAAAGA
The DNA here is from genome assembly GCA_964449225.1 of uncultured Rhodopirellula sp. Classification (GTDB taxonomy): domain Bacteria; phylum Planctomycetota; class Planctomycetia; order Pirellulales; family Pirellulaceae; genus Rubripirellula. The sequence goes on along the minus strand of CAYVAN010000044.1, from coordinate 6,677 downwards.
GGTGGCCCAGTTCGTGACATCAGGTGGGCCAAAGCCCTGTCTAACGGCGGTTTTGATTGGGGAAGACCCCGCCAGTCAGGTTTACGTGCGAAATAAATCTCGTGCTTGCGAAAAAGCAGGGATCGACGGTCGAACGATGCGTTTGCCAGCCGAAACGACTCAGGCAGAACTACTTTCCGTTGTTCATGGTCTGAATGAAGATCCAGACGTGCACGGAATTTTGGTCCAGCTGCCCCTTCCATCGGCCAGCAGTGGTGGAAACGGTGGAGAAGGATTTGACGAGCGAGAAATTCTAGATGCCGTGGACCCATTGAAGGATGTTGACGCTTTCTCGCCGGTCAATGTTGGTTTGCTAATGCAGGGGCGTCATCGATTCTTGCCTTGCACACCACATGGGATTGTCCAATTGCTGCATCGCTGTGACATCTCAGTTGCTGGCAAGCATGTCGTTGTCGTTGGACGCAGCGACATTGTCGGCAAGCCGATGGCAATGATGTTGGCCCAGCGTGACGGTTCCTGCGGAAAGGAAGTCGCCAACGCCACTGTCACGATCGCCCATAGCCGAACAACCAACTTGAAAGAGGTCTGCTTAAGTGCCGATATTCTGATCGCGGCGGTCGGCGTTCCCGAAATGATTACCGGCGGCATGGTCGCCGATGGCGCTGTGGTAATCGACGTTGGGATTAACCGAGTCAATGATAAATTGGTCGGCGACGTAGCGTTCGATGAAGCGTCACAAAAAGCATCAGCGATCACACCAGTGCCCGGCGGCGTTGGGCCGCTAACAATCGCGATGCTGTTACACAACACTTTGATGGCGGCAAAGTTGCAGCGCGGGCATCAGGTGTAGCTGAGTTTATCGAAAACTCGACAATCGATTTACTTCGCAAACACGAAGTATCCACGACGAGATTGAGAGCAGCGTCCGCAAGATTACTTGGCGTAGCCGGTTGGATGTGACTTGTGCCAGTTCCATGCGGTTTCGATGATCGACTTGGGGTCGTTGTACTTGGTTTCCCAGCCGAGTAACTCTTTGGCGAGCTTTGCGTCGGCGACCAATTCGGGTGGATCGCCTTCGCGACGTTGGCCCATGACTTCGGGAACCGGGTGACCGGTTACTTCGCGACAAGCGTCAATGATCTCTCGAACGCTGGTGCCCCGGCCGGTACCCAAGTTGACGCAAATGCCTTTGCCGGGTTCCAGTTTCTCCAACGCAGCCAAGTGGGCCGCGCCTAGATCGTCAATGTGGATGTAGTCACGAATGCACGTTCCATCGGGTGTCGGATAATCATCGCCGAATACCGTGATGTGTTCGCGTTGTCCAAGTGCGACTTGCAAGACAATTGGGATCAGATGCGATTCGGGATCGTGATCTTCCCCGATGGTTCCGTCGGGTCGTGCACCAGCCGCGTTGAAGTATCGCAGTGCTGCATAACCAAGTCCGTAAGCGGCGGCGTAGTCGGCCAACGCTTGTTCGACCACTAATTTTGTAAAGCCGTAAGGGTTGATTGGCTGCTGCGGAGTCGTTTCGGCAATCGGTATAATCTCGGGTTCGCCGTAGGTCGCCGTCGTGCTGCTGAAGACGAACTTTTTGACGTCGGCTTCTATCATCGCATCGAGTAGTTCAATCGTGGCGATGACGTTGTTGCGATAATACAAAGCCGGATCGTTGACGGATTCATTGACCAAAGCGAAGGCGGCGAAGTGCATGGCCGCGTCAATCTTTTCTTCCTTCAACGTTTTGACAATCTTTTCTCGGTCGGCCAAGTCGCCTTGGATCAACATGCCATCGGGAACGGCGGCAGCGTGGCCACGCGAAAGATTGTCGTAGACGCGGACAGTGTGGCCAGCTTCGATAAGAAGCCGAACCGCGTGAGAACCGATGTAGCCAGCGCCGCCGACAACCAAAACATTCATGGCAAAACGTCAAATTGGAGTGATTGGAATGATCGGCATCAACTTCTGCCGAGTGGTTAGCTTAGTCGAATGGGTCGATGATGATAAAGGGTCGCTGGCTTTCCGTCAGGGCATATCCGTTTTTCACGTTGAAGCGTTCGCCACTGTCGCTCGGCTCTCCGAGCCGATCGCGCTGTCGGCTCAGAGAGCGGAGCGACATTGCCCAGCTTGAAGAACTGAGTTGTCCTGGATTTTCCGTAGCTGATCCTGCCAAGGGGTCAGCAGGTCATGGCTTCAGACAGAATCTTGGCGGGATTTGCTTCGGCATTGATCGCTGTGGCATCCTTTGTTGCGATACACGATTTCGCTTTACCAAGAATGATCTAAATGGCAAAACGCGTCACTAAATTGCAGCAACTTGCAAGCGTCGGGCCAGCGATCCGGTCAGGGCGGGCGACGGCTACGCTTTGCCAAGAATTCTTGGACTACCTGCGCGGCGAATGCCATTTGGCGACCAACACGATCTCGGCCTACGGCAATGATATGCGTCGTTTTGTTCTTTGGGTCGATAAACGGCGATTGGCTGATTTAACAATCCAGGATTTGTCAGGTTACGTGGGAACACTCAAAGAATTGAATCTGGCACCCGCATCGATCTCTCGCAACATTGTCGCCGTTCGCACTTTCTATAAATTCCTGCAGCTTGAAGGCGTCGTCACTGAGAACCCGGCTGAGTTAATCATGACTCAGAAGATGTGGCATCGAATGCCCGGTGTGCTGACGATGCGACAGGTCGAATCGTTTCTTGCTTCACCAAAACGGTCTGATAAATTCTGGCAACGGGATATGGCAATCTTGGAAGTGCTGTACGCAACCGGGTGTCGGGCGTCGGAAGTCTGCAACCTTCGCGTTCGAGATCTATCGATCGCTCAAAAACAACTTCGATGCGAGGGTAAAGGCGGTAAGCAGCGAATGGTTCCAATTGGCAGACGCGCCATTGCATCGATCAAACGATACCTGGAAGATTTACGAGGCAAGTTGGCAGCGAAGAGTCCTCATCCACCCGAAGAGCTGTTTCTTTCGCGAAGCGGCCGCGCCATTGATCGGGTCCAGTTGTGGCGTTTGGTAAAGGCCTACGCCAAGCGAGTCGGCATTGATGAAAAGATCAGTCCGCATAGTTTGCGACACAGCTTTGCAACTCACCTGTTGGCCGGCGGAGCAGACCTGCGTTTGGTTCAGGAAATGCTAGGTCACGCGAGCATCCAGACGACGCAAATTTATACGCACGTCGAGCATTCGCGGCTAAAGAAAGTGCATTCGCAATTCCATCCGCGAGCGTGAAGAAGGCTGTTAGCAATTAGCGACTAGCTGTTAGCTCGGTGCAATGCTGGTCCCGAAAAAGCGAACGGCTAATCGCTTCCCGCTTCTTCACTCATTCGGCCAATCGGGGTCAGCAATTTTCCGAGACATCATCGCAATCCGCGATTGTGTGTCGAGCATTCTTTGCCAAGCGGAAAGTTTCAACATCACTTCTTGATTGTTTTCGTCGGTTCGTGCTGACTCGATCAAACGGTGGATCCGTGATTGCAAATAATCAAGGATCTCACAGAGCTGAGCTTTTTGACCCGGTGAAAGACCATCTGGGATCGATGGAACTTCCTGCATTTGGATAACTTCCGCAGGAACGGGGCTGTCGGGTTCCGCACTGACTTGCACCGCAAGTGATCGCTCGGACGACGACATGTCACGTGAAAGAGTCGGGTTTTCAGTGCCCATTGCGGCCAACCGCGCTGCGATTTCTGATTCGCTACCAACTAACATCAGGCTTCTTCCAACGGCGACGAGGTCGCCGTGTCGAAGAATTTTCAACTGACTCTCTACGCCATTGACCTTGGTGCCATTGGTGCTTTCCAAATCGGTTAGCACCAAGCGGTCGTTGTCTCTTTGCACTTTAAAATGACACCGGCTGACGCGCTCGTCATTCAGTTGGATATCGTTCCCCTCTTCTCGACCGACCGTGAATGGCGGCGAGAGATCCTCGAACACTTTTCCACGGTCTGCACCATGAAGAATTTTGAGGGTTACGCCAGGCATGAGTGAATTCCAATTGAATAACGGGTAGTCATGATGCGATAGTATAGTTTCTACCGCATCGTTTGCCATCAAGCTTGTCTCATCGTACTTCTGCAATCACGCATTTTAAGTAATTACTTTCGGGGCACGCGATCGCGACTGGGTGGTCGGGAGCTGGGCCTCGATTTTCCAGCATCACGATGTCTCTTCTTCTTCTTCGACCGACGTCCAGAAGCATATTAAGGAAGTCAGGTCTAGAAACTCGCCCGCTGCAACTGCAGGTGACCAAGATTCCGCCGGGAGGCAACAAATCGATCGCACTGCTGTTAAGCCGCCGATAGGCACGGATCGCTTGATCGACTTGGTGTCGCGAGCCAGCAAACCTTGGTGGATCCAGGATAATCGCATCGAACTTTTCGCCTCGTTGTGCCGCCTCGCTAAGCCAATCAAAACAATCGCCATTGGCAAAAGAGACATTTTCTAAACCATTTTCGGCAGCCAGTTTTTCAGCGACTTCGATCGCTGCTTTGCTGGTGTCGACGCCAAGTACGGATTTGGCACCGCGAGCTGCGGCAACCAGTCCGAAACCACCGTGATAACAGCACATGTCTAGGACGCGTTTTCCGACAAAGTACCCCGCTGCTATTTCTTGATTAATTCGTTGGTCCAGATAACCGCCGGTTTTTTGGCCATGACGCAGGTCGACGGTCAGGTTTAATCCATTCTGCTGATACGTCACCGGTTCGGTTAATTCCGTGTTCCCATGCCACGCTTCGATTGCTTTCACGCCCTCGTGTTTTGCCGTCTTTGCATCGACCTTAACCATCGCCGCTCGGGCACCCGTGATGGATTTTAAATGATCCATAATCTCACGTCGCCAACGCAGTAACCCACCCGCAGTGAACTGAACACCTAGACAGTCCGCATAGCGGTCGACAATCATCCCACTGATCAAATCTGATTCACTAAAGACCAAACGTTCGGCCGAATCGGGGCCTGAGGTCATCGTGAGCTTGCGACGTTGGACGGCTGCGTTCAATCGAGTTCGCCAAAGGTCGGCGTCAATCGATTCCTGCTGATCAAACACGTACAGCCGAACTCGCAGGCGGGAATTAGGATTGATTACCCCTCTGGCAACCCAGTTGCCGTCGTGATCAAGCAGATCGACGACTTGACCCATCGGCAGATCGCCGCCTTGCTCGGCCATCGCGTGAGCGTGAACCCAAGGGTGACGAGCCAGAAAAGGAAAGTGCCGCCCAGGTTTAAGCCGAAGTGGAACCGGCGATTCGGAATACGTTTCGGAGGCGGCGGTGTCGAGTGAGTCTGAAGTCACGATGGTATTTGAAGAGGCTTAGGGGGTCTGTGGTATGTAAGGTTCAGTTAGCAATCGCTACATTAACGGTACTGTCACCGCCGCAGTACCGAACGTCGAGGGGTGCAGAATTCAACCGAATGGCCGCGCATACCGGGCATTTGCGAGGGTTTCTGAAATTCCGGCTCGAAAATTGGGTGCAGCGGACGGCTACACAGGTCGATAAAATGAAGCACAGAAGTACTAGCTTCGCACAACTGAACACAAGTTTCACAACTGAACTGATAAGTTTTCTAGAAAGGTCTCATCATGACTCACGTCGTCGCCGAACCCTGCTCGGGTTGCAAGTACACCGACTGTGTCGTCGTTTGCCCCGTCGAGTGTTTCTACGAAGGGGATCAGATGCTCTACATTCATCCCGAAGAATGCATCGATTGCGAAGCATGCGTGCCTGAATGTCCCGTCGAAGCCATTTTCCACGAAGACAATCTTCCCGAAGAATGGAAGAGCTACCTAGAACTCAACGCGACTAAGTCCGAGTCGGGTGAATGCGAAGTCATCACCGAGAAAAAAGACCCGCTCTGTGAGGAGTAGGGATTAGTAGATGTAGGCCGGAACAAGCGAAGCGCAGTTCAGGCAATACAACACCCCTTCAGGCAATACAAAACCCGTTCAATGAAATTGCCTGAACTGCGCTTCGCTTGTTCCGGCCTACCTCCGCCTAGCGAACTTAGAATCGCGTACAGCTACTTCACCCGGCTGCTGGCAGGAACGTTTTCCAGCATTCATAGCGAGGGTCGTCGGCCGATGCGATCATCACTGGGTTAAAACGCGGCTTGACCGGATCGTTCAGCAAACCCATGTGCGCTTGCTTGGGCGTGCGGCCACCCTTGCGGCTGTTGCACTTTAAACAGCAGCACACAATGTTTTCCCACGTGGTCGGGCCACCGTGCGATCGCGGGATCACATGGTCGAGGCTTAGCTTGTTCGTCGGTTCGGTCTTACCGCAGTATTGGCAGGTGTGATCGTCGCGAGCGAACAAGTTCTTTCGATTAAATCGCAAGCTCTGCGCAGGCATACGGTCAAAGCGAGTCAAGCGAACAATCCGAGGTGCTTGCAATTCAAAATCTACCGCTTGGATGTACTCTTCATCGGGTTGTTTTTCCAACGAAGTCAACTGACTCAGTTCACACCAGCTGTTAAAGTCGTAACTGATAAACGTGCCGTCTTCATTGCCAATCACTTCGGCACATTGTCGATACAAAAGCGTTAGCGAACGGCGAACACTAATGACTCGGATCGCCATGTAAAAACGATTCAGCACCAAGACGTTGGCGTCCAGGACACTGGCCTTAGATTGACCCCGGTGGCCGGACGCGCTCTGAGTACTTGAATC
>CAYVAN010000043.1:9760-25700 GCA_964449225.1 uncultured Rhodopirellula sp. | reverse complement strand
GATGATGAATTCTTTGGTGTTGACCAGGGCCCACAGCAGTGATTCCAAGCCTGCTGCGGGCGTTTTGGATTCTTCAATGTAGGCGATCCCAATTTCGGTTTCTTCGGGTTCTGGGTATCGGCTTAGCGTTCGCAAATAGGCTTCTTCGATTAGTGAATCGAGTGAAGCAGCAATCGCAGCGGTCGATTTGGGTGATAGGTTTGAGCCGATCGGTTTCCAGCATTCAGGGTCTTTGATCAGATCCTGAAGACTAGGGATTTCGTATCCATGCGGTTTCATACGACGGACTAGGTTTTGGTAACCTTTGTTCAATCCACGCCGAATCTGTTTTCGTTGTTTTGCATTTCGATTCTGGTGTTTGAATCGATCTAAACGTTTCAGGAATTGTTCCTGAGCGGCAGCGAAGTTTCGCTGAACTGCTTGCTGTTTCGCGTTATTCTTTCCGGAAGGTCCGGGGACGCCCAATGTCTTGCACGCTTGGTTGACCCATCCGTTTTTGTCCGACAATCGCTTGTACATGTCGACGTCGTTACGCAAGTAGATTGATTGCAGCAAACTTGGGTCGTCGCTTCGATCGCAGTCGCAATTCGATTCACGCATCGATTGGCCAAAGACTTCCAGAGCAAAATCTTGTCGGTTACGCAGTTTTGCCTTTGCGTCAGCGATCGCCATATCATCTAAATCGCTGCGAAGCTTTTCGGCAGAGGCGTCTGAGCCTGTCGCCAGCACGACGCAGTCGTAAACAACCTCGGCGGGCAATCGGCGTGGAACATGTCGCGAAAAGTTTTTTTGGTCACTGCCATTGGTCGCATTGGCAGTTGCGCTGCGTTGATAAGTGTCGCTCGTCGTGATGGTGCGATGCAACCAATGCAAGTCAAAGTCGTTGGCGATCAATCCAGTTGCCAGGAATTCCAGCAGCGGAGCATTGCTTGGCGGGTTGGCTAAGTTCATGTCGTCGGAAGGATCGACGATTCCGATCCCGAAATAATTACTCCAGACACGATTGACAATCGCTTTGGCGAAGTAGGGATTCTGCGGCGATCGCAACCACTGCATCAGATCAACGCGAGGGTCTTTGTCCAGCGTTGTCGGTTCTTCTTCGCCTAGGATCGTTCCGCTGGCGACCTCCACATTGCTCAGCTTGCCGCCTTTCTTCTTAGCAATGCGGCGCGATTTTTTGGCGTTTTTTGCGGCGGCACTGGTGTTGACCAGCAGCTCATCAAACGGAACGACTGCTCCATTGCTGGCCGCCTTGTAGATTGCTCGTCGTAGTTTTCCTTTCTCGATGTCTTCGCCACCGGTGATCTTCGCGATCATTTGGTTGCGAATTTTCTGGGTCGCTTTACTGCCCTTGGAATTGGCTCTTACGGGTGTAAATAGCTTTGCAAATTCATCGAAGTCATTTTTGGACCATCGATCAAACGGATGCTTATGACACTGGGCACATTCGATACGAACACCTAGGAACGTGTAGGCAAAACCAATCGCACGTTCTTCGGGCTTCTTAAAGTTTCTTCTGGACCAATAAAGTGGCAATCCACTGCGGTCGGCAAAAAGTTCTTCTCCGCCGGGTTGGCATGCCTGGGTCATGTTCTCGCAGAACTGCCGGTAGTCTTCGCCATCTTCGCGGCTCTTCGCATTAACAATGCCTTCGACAATTTCGTCATAGGGGATATTGTCGTCGAGACGTTTCCTTAGCCATGCGTACCATAATTTGGTTGCCACGCCACGCACGGGTAAAGCATTGGTCAGTTGTTCGTCGCTGTTACCGGTCCAGTCAGAAAGGCGGGTCGCCCACCAAGCCGCGTAGCCAGGTGACTGAAGCAGGCTTTCGATCAAAACTTCTCGTTTATCCGGTGAAGCATCGTCCAGGAAGATGCGAACAGCGTCTGATGTTGGAAGGATGCCGGTGATATCCAACGATACCCGCCGAATGAATTCACTGTCGGTGCATGGTTGCGAGGGTTCAATGCCTAGCTTTGACAGTTTTTGAGAAACCAGCTGGTCGATCGGGTGATCGGATACGGGCTGAGCAAACCCCTGGGAAGATGCCTCTGTTTGCAAGGAACTGGCTGGTCGAATGACGGGAATTGGAACAACTGCATTGTCGTAGTAGACGACAATATGTGTGTCGCCAATTTCACCCGACTTCAACTGGCCTTCGTCATCAATCGCGGCGATCGAATCGTCGTTTGAACTGAAACGGCAAAGTTCGGTCACATCTTCGATGGTGCCGTCTTGCCAGTGAGCAACTACGTTTAACGAAACGGATTGCTGATCAGATTCAAATTGAATTTCGGCGGGCGTGACGCTTAGCTGGACCAGTTTGGCGGGCTCCTGATCAGCCTCTTTGCTAGGGCCGGTGGCTCCCTTGCTGATCCAATGTTCCAGCACGCGGTATTGCCAACTGTCTCGATCGAACCGTTTGCCCCCTTCGTGCATGTCGGCGTCGGTTGGTTTGCTAAGGATCAGACTCTCTTGGACGTCTTGCAGGTCGACCCGTCCGCTATCCTCATCAAGTAACGCCAAATGATCAGCTGAAAAGTCATAGCCAAATAGCGAAAGTTGGAATCCGCCGCGACCTTGAAACGAACCATGGCATGCCCGGCCATTGCATCCGAGTTTTCCAAGCAAAGGTACGACGTGTTTTTGGAAATGAAGGACTTGATCGGGTTGGCTGCTGGGTTGATCGTTGGCGAATCGCTCACTGAGTGGCCGATTGGCCTGCCCTGAACGACGGGTTGATTGAGAATTTTGGGATTCTTTCGCCGTTGGATTTACCGCAAATGTCGTCGCACTGACGATTAAGACAGTGAAGAACCCAGCAAACAGAATTTGGAATCGAAATTTCATGCTGATCCGATTGTTGGTGAACATTTGAAACCCAGGCAACACCTGGATTTAACCAAGTTTGCTGCGGGTGGTTTCTATCAAACCCAGATTTATGGACAATTTTCTTGCCTGCCGTGTTTTATTGGATGCAGAATCCAGTCCTGTGAAGCCTGGCGGGTTGAATGCTAGATTCGCTTAGATTCTGGTTTATTAGCCCAGGGCAAGTCACTTTTTCCCTTTGGAGTGTTCGCCATTGTCGCTCGGCTCTCCGAGCCGATAACGCTGTCGCCTGGGAGAGCCGAGCGACATTGCCCAGCTTGAAGAACTGAGTTGCCCTGCTATTAGTCATCCTACTCGCTTAATACCCATTCTGAAGAGATACCATGGCCGCGAACGAATCGACTGACGCTGAAAAGAAAGTTTGGATCGGTTTTGATCTTGGTGGCACCAAAATGCTGGCGATTGCCTACGACCAAAATTGGAAAGAAGTCGGTCGTAGGCGTCGGAAAACCAAGAGTAGTGAAGGCAGTGATAGTGGCGTTCAACGAGTTGCCTCCACCATCACTCGGTTATTGGATGAAACCAAGCTGTCGGTAAAGAACATCGCCGGAATCGGAATCGGATGTCCTGGGCCAATCGATCTGGAGAAGGGAGAGGTTCTGTTGACGCCAAATTTGGGTTGGGACAACGTCAAAGTCAGCAGTCACCTGAAGAAGGAATTCAATTGCCCGGTCGTCGTTATGAATGATGTCGATGCGGGGGTTTTTGGCGAGTATCAATTTGGCGCGGCCAAGAACGCTCGCTGCGTCGTTGGGATTTTTCCGGGCACTGGCGTGGGTGGAGGCTGTGTTTATGAAGGGAAGGTGTTGCAGGGTGCGGGCATTAGCTGCATGGAAATCGGACACACGCGAATTAGCAGCAGTCGCGGTGGCGGTTCCGCCTTCGCTGGTACCGTCGAATCGGACGCCAGCCGATTGACGATCGCGGCCGAAGCAGCCAAAGCTGCCCAACGCGGCGAAGCACCTCACTTGTACGAGAAGACCGGTACCGACATCGCCGAAATTCGTAGCGGTGCACTCGCCGATTCAATCAAACACGGTGACAAGGTCGTCAAGCGTCTTGTCGAAGAAGCCGCTGAAACCATTGGCGTTGCGGTTGCCAACATTGTCCACATTCTAGCGCCAGATAAAATCGTCTTGGGTGGCGGAATGATTGAGGCGATGGAAGAGTTGTTTGTCAGCACGGTCAAGAAGACGGCCAAGCAAAACGTGATGAGTGTTTACAAAGATCGCTTCGATATCGTCCCGGCAAAACTAGGCGATGATGCCGGAGCCATCGGTGCCGCAGCTTGGGCACGCGATCAGGTTCAGAAGGCTGCGTCGAAGAGCTAGCTGATGCGTCAGTAAGAGCGAGAGTGAAAGATGTGAAATGTTGCTTCGAGAATCGACCTTGAATTCTGCTTCTTTGATGGGACAGGATGATGTCAGCGTTCGAGGTGTCGCTCCGCAAGTTTCTGTTTTTGTTTCTCTTGCTTTGCCAAACGTTCTGAATTGAAACCATCTGTGAGCAACTTTCTACTGAGCATCCGATCGGCTGCCTTGGCTGCTGAGGCCGATCTTTTCGCCTTTGGGCAATGGCCGTGCTGCGGTGGCGAAGCCTTTGGCGTAGAGGCGTTCTTTTAATTGTCGAAAGGCTGCGAAGCTATCGGGATAAACCCAGACGGTAATCGTCGTCGTGGCAGGATTGTGGCCAGCGAGTTCGACGTCTAGTTCGCTGGACCCATCCAGGACGCGCGAGAGCGGTTGGCCATGCGGTTCGCTCATCGGTTCCAGCTTCATACCGACGACCTGCACCCGAGTTGCCATTTGCGCTTTTCCGCCGTGTGCCACGACGCCTCGGCTTTTGTCCATCACGTAACGGGCGACGTAACCACGGACAGGCCCCACCGCGCCGTCGGACCGGCCTTGTCGGGACCCCGATAAGGCCCTTTGTAAGTCACGTTCCATCTCTTTGACCAACCCGTCAATGGGCACGACGGATACCTGGTTATCTTTGAGTCTTAAGTGAACTTCTTGACCAAAGACAGTCTTTGCCATCGGTGTGGGCAGGTGATCCAGTGCCACGACGTTCTCAGGCTGGTTGTCGATCTGATCTTTTGTTCCTTGCAGCTGTTCCAATTTCTGACGGGCAACATCAAATTCAGTTTTTCGCTTCGCGCTGGCCAATGCTTGTTGATCTATTTTGCTTTGGTTGGCTTTCCAAGCTGCCTTGGCTTCGGTTAGCAGATCGATCAGCATGGCGCGGTTTTTTTCACGAGCAACTAGTTCACGATCATACTGCTTGATCAACGCTTCCAGGCGGTCTGAATCGGCTTGGGCCGCTGCGGCGCGCATTGAACTCGCTGCCAGGGTTTGCATTTGTTCTTCAGTCGCGAAGCCACCCTCGGGACTGACGGTTTCTGCGTCGTCTGATTCTGAAATTGCACGCTGGATCACCTCGGTCGACTGGGCACCTAGGACTACGACGAGGATGATCAAGATCCCAACCAGGTTGGCAACGATGTCTAGAAAAGCATCGTGACCGAGTTCAATCGTGGATCGTTTTCGTTTTAAATTGGCCATGGCTAATTCCTTGGCTCGCTATTCTTCGGAACCACTTTGACGCCGCTTTCTTGCAGGATTGTTTGAAGCTGTTGGAAACGAACTTCGCCGCCGGGCTTCACGTCGACTTCTAGCACCGGTTGCCATCGTCCACCGGGAAGGGCGGCACCCCAGTGATCCACTCGATCACGAATGGCGGTCGCAAGTTCCAGGCTTGCTCGCCACGCATTGCGATCGAAGACGCCAAACATTTCGGGTGAAGATCGGCGATCGCCCGGTAGCAGTACAAAACGATCTTTGCGAGATTCAACACGGATCGTTCGCAGGATTTCATTACCATGGGACTGGGCTACATCACGGGGCAGTGCCCATCCGGGGCTTCCTGGTTTGGCAAGATCCTTGGTGGGAGTCCGACTGTAAGAGTTTTCAGGTGGCGGTTCTTGCGAGTCGCTTTCAGTTGACTGCGGGTCTTGGGAATCTGTTTGCTGTGCGGAGTCCCGCTGCGACGCATTGTTTGGGGATGACGTATTCGGGGATGATCCACTGTTAGGTTGCGCCGCACCGGGTGTTCCACCTGATGCTGTGTACGGATTTTGATTTGGTTTTTTTCCTTTGCCTGATTCGTCGCTGGTGCCAGACAATCCGTTGGGTTGCTGGACCTGATTGGTATTGCCATCTGAATCGGCGAATTCGTTATTAAAATCAACAGACCGGCCATTGGAATTATCTTTTCCACGGTTGCCTTGGATGTAGGAATCCATCAGTGAACGTGGATTCCCAGCCTCATCGAATGCCCCGCTTCCATCAAGCGAGCTGCCACTCAGTTCGCTAGCGGCTTGTCGCATGTCTTCGGACCATTTTTGATCCATTGCTGGATCGATACCGCCGGGATGGGTGTTGCCGCTTACCTGGGCCGATGGCTTACCGTAATTATTGGAATTTCCGTAAGTAACGCTTGGCGATTGGTTGCGTGATTTGGCTCGGTCATCCGCATACGATCTGGCGATGCTCCGAGCATCATTGGCTTGCTCGGTGTAGAGGTTTTGTTCATCGCGGCCGAGTTTTCGATAGCCGCTGGATCGGCCTTGGCGATCGAGTGCTGCGGCCGATAGAACCGGTAGCCGACGCCCTGATCCGATATTGTTTCGCTTTGCGATTCGTTCCAAACGGGTTTGGTTGGCAATCGCTTCGGTGATCGCGCGATCAATTTTTTTCTTTAAATTGGTATCAGGTTTCGAGGTTGCCAATTCGACGTCGGTGGGGACCAGTTCGTATCCAAACTGGTCGTCGTATTCTTTCATCGCTCCGCGAGCTGTGGCGTAAGTCAGGATTCCGTCGGGCCTGACAATTAGCAAAGGGTAGGGCGGTGCAGAATCGCCATACTGCGTCATCGCATGGTTACGGATGACTCGCAAAGCGGATTCAATCGGGTTTGCGCCAGTGTTGGATTGTTTTAGTTGATCGATTGAAATTCGCACTTCCTCGGGCCAGATCACTAACTCGTCTCCGGTGCATTCAAGATACACTGGTCGGCGATCCGTTCCATTGGGGCCCTTGTGGGGAACGATGATGACTCGCGGTTTTCGCGTTCCGGCTTCCGCAAGTTTTTCTGCTATTTCACGTTCTTCGATTTCAATTTCTTGTTTCAGAATCGCCAATTGTTCATCGGTAATTTCGTTTTCAGATCTGTCTAGCTTTGTCGCTCGATCAACTTCATCACTGAGGCGTTTGAGTTCATCGGTTAGCCGCCGGGTGTGTTCTTCGACGTGAGCCAATTTGCCGCGACGTTGTTCGATGTCGTCGGTTTGGGCCCGGCGAACTGAGACCAACTGCGCGACGCGAAATTCTTCTTCTTCGATCATTGACGCGGCTGCGATCGCAGCCATGCCCGGCCGAGTCGGTTCGGTCGGTGTGGTTTCCGCTGCTGATGCCGATGCGACCGCAGCGGCGTCGGTTGCCTTTTCTGCAACGAGCGCGAGCAGCAAGATCAGCGTTCCCAGCGTACAGATCAGTACGGCAAGGAACGGGAACAACGAAGGTGATAGCTTGGATCGGCGACCACCGCTCATGCTGCACGCCCCAGTTGATGATTGCCATCGTCAGAGTTGACGGATGCTTTGCTTTGGTTCATGTGTGACGACAAAATGTCAACAGCGCGAGCGAGCGTACGCACTGCGTCCGCCATCGTTTCGTCGGTTTCGCTGCGCAAAGTTTCTTTGCTTTGCAGATCTTGCCGGATCGATTCGCTGGTTTGGCGAAGGGCTTGCAAATTGTCGCTTAGCCGTTCTTCGATATTGCCCATCGATTCGAATCGATCCTGGGACTTCGTAAGCGTTTCAGTGTGTTGGATCAACGCGGGCACCAAACTGAGTTTAAACGCGTCGACCATCTTGTTGTTGTTGTCATCGTGGACGGACTGCCATTGGCCCTGCGCGGTATCGATCGTGTCTCGCCACAACTTGGCTTGGTTATCTAAGGACTCCGCGACCGCAGCTTGGACGCCGCGGCATAGATCCGCGATCAAGACGGTTTGATTATCAGAGGCTTCATCGCTGGGTAGGTTCGATGACACCAGTGAACCGACTCGTCCGTCAATGTCAGCGAGAAGTCGTTGCTCGCTACGTTCGACTGGGAATTGCAAGAAGATTGCCACGACCGAAAGAACGAGTCCGACTGCGGTCGTATCGAACGCGACGTACAGACCACTTTTAAGGTTATCGACTGCGGCGGAACCGTTGGTGAAATCAAGTCCGCCCAAGGTTTGCGTGATCCCAATCACGGTTCCCAGGAAGCCTAGCATCGGAATCGCCCAAACGATGATCCGCACCATGCCAAGTGAATCATGAGCGGCGTCGCCATCGCGGGCAGCGACCTCGCGTAAATCGTCCGGTAGTTGCTTGGACGATCCGCGACGCGATTGACGCATCAAGATTTCTTCCAAGCGACGAACCAGTACGCTGTTGCGGGTGGCTTGCGGTAGCGATGCAAGGTTGCGCAGCCATTCCTTAGCGACGTGACCGGCATCGTTGCTGGCCAACCATTGGTCGGCTGGACTCGATGGAGACGAATCGTGGTCGCCGCCTCTGGGCGAGAGATGCTCGTCAAAGATTCGACTCAGCAGACTGTTCTGAGACGATACCGCGAATTGTTTTGCTGCCAGAGATCCAATCGCGAACCAGAACAGAACGGTTGCGGCGATGGCAATCGGGTGGCCCAGGAAGTAGCGGCGCAGCGGATCGCCGACAAATGATGTCATCTCAGATGCTGTCAAAACCATGACGAGGCCGTAGAAAACGGCTGCGGCAGCAACGCTGATCGAAACCGCGGTCAAAGGGCTGCCCATTTGGTAGTGGACAATGCCGTCGGTGTTGGGCTGGTTCGTCGTTCTTGGCTGGGTTTTTGATGGTGTGGCCATCGAAACACGCTTTGCTTGTGGGGGCTTGGGCTTGGATTGAGGCTTCGAAGAGCCTGGCAAGGTCATTTGCTCGGAAGAGCGGAGGCGTACTTTGATCGTTTCGACCGTTTCGACCGTTCGTCTTCACCTAATCCGCAAGGTTCGCCTTGTTGTGTGGGTAAGCCAAGGTTTAGATTGCAGGTCAGGCTGAAAGCCCCTCGGAATTTGCCCTATTCAAGAAGGTTTACCGTGAAGCGTTCTCAGACATCGCCGCTAGTTTTCCTAGGAATTCTGGGGATTGCCAGCATTCAGGTGGTCGGCATTGGTCAGGACACGGCTTACCAAAGTCCTGCCAAAAATGCCGCAGTTGAGGCATCGGGTGATGCAAATCTGGCTGGGCTTCCGGCCTGGGTTGATCAGGCGGAGAAAGCCACACAATCCGCAAATCTGGGAGCCTCTAAAAATGGGGGGGCTGCACCGAATGTGGGTGCTGCGGGCGACATCATCGGATTTTCCCATTCTGACGGTGCGGGAACTCAGAGAATAACGCTCGTTAATACCAGCAAATCGTGGATGGCCGTGTATCATATCGATAGATCGGGGAAAATCCGTTTGGCCAGCAGCCGACCCATTGACGCCGATTTTACGCTGCAACTTAACGCCACCGCTCCGTTACCCGAAGAAATTCGGCGTATGGATAGGAGATAATTGGTACCCGCCACCGCCGGTGAACAATGGGTGACGTAGGATTGCAGAGACACTGCAAGAATTACATCTAGAACCACCCCCCCCCTCTGTCATCAGACCATCTGCGGAGCCGTAAAACGCATGGCCGAATATCTGTCACTCGAAGACGCTGCCAAACAACTTGGAATCCCGACTGAAAAGTTGGTGGAATTACGCAGCCAGGGACAAGTACGGGGTTTCCGTGACGGCGCTAGCTGGAAGTTTCCTGAGAACGAAATTGAGCGTCTGCAGGACGACCTTGCCGATCTGGTTGGCGGCGGTAGCGGTATCTTAGTCAGCGATGATTCCGAACTGTCCCTCGGCAGCAGTATCATCGGTGGTGACGAGAACACCGATGTAAGCGACGGCAGTGGCAGTGATCTTGGCATCGGTGGCGAATTGCTCTCGAACGATGCGGGTGGCAGCGACGTCAATCTAGTCACGTCTGATGGTGAAGGCAGTGACGTCGCAATCGTTGCAAGCGACCTGGACTTGTTGGCCGATAGCGCCAGTGACCTGATCGAAAACCACGAATTGGTTGAATTGGATTCAGCTGAATTGAATTTAAAAGATCCTGCGATCACACACGATTCGGCTCAGATTGATTTGGCAATCGAGCCCAATGCGGGCAGCACTGGGCCGGTCACCGACGCCGAGTTAAAAGAGATTGCTGAATCTCATCCTGATATTTTGGCTGCGGAAGAACCCGAAGACGATAGCATCGACAATTCTTTAGATTTCGGAGCTGACAGCGAAGCGGACGTCTTGGGTGACGAAGCTACCAAGGAACCTGCCGCTGGTGCGAGCAGTCTTGAATTGATGAAAGAACTTGATTCCGAACCTGCGGGTACGGACTCGGTGCTAAGCGGTTCACGCGGCGTCGATGTGCTAAGCGAACTCGACTTGCTGAGTGCCGAACAGGGTGGCAGCGGTTTGATTTCGGGCGACAGCGATGACCTGCTTGTGTCCTCTGGCATTGCCAGCGGTTCGGGGCTGGGCAGCAGCATGGGAGCGGACCTGCTTGGCGGTTCAGACCTTTCCGGAATTGATGACGCTCTCGCTGATGATGACGACTTGGTGATCGCGGATGATGACGACGACTTGGTGATCAGCAGTGCGGGTAGCGATATCTCTGTTGCTGGTGACAGCGGCATAAACTTGATGAGCCCATCAGACAGCGGGTTGTCGCTGGAAAGCGAACCCTTGGATCTGGTCGGCAGCAGTATCTCTGCATTGGATCTTGGGGCCGAACTTGCCGACGGCAGTGGAATTGGCAGCGGTAGCGGAATTAGCGGAGGGTCGTTGGCCGACTTCCAGGCTGATGAAGAGTTTCAGCTTTCACCGTCTGGCGTTGGGTTGGATGCCGATATCGACAGTGGCTCGCAAGTCATTGAAATTGAAGATTCAGCCGAAGCGATCGGCGAAGCGGTTGTCTTTGATGACGCTGCGGTTGCGGAAGCCGATCCCATGGGCGGCGACGTCTTCGGCGACGCGGCCGGATTTGCTGATGGCGGTTTTGATGATGCACCGGCCGGTAATGAAGGTTTCGGCGATGACGGATTTGGTGACGACGATGGCGAAGCAATCGCTTTGGACGATTCCGAAGTCCAGCCAATGGGGGTGGGAGCGACGACGGCCTATGAGATTCCTTTCAGCATGCTTCAATGTGTCGCACTCATGTCGATCCTATTGATGATGGGACTGTGCGGGATGCTGATGACAGACTTGGTTCGCAATATGTGGACCTACAACGAAGTTTCAGCTCCGGTCAGTACGTTGACCGATTCCTTAATCGGCCTGATCGAGTAACCGATTGACTCGCTGGACTGTTCCGGCACGGGTGCGAGATATCGCGGTCGAGATGAAGATGAGGTCGAGGTGAAGATACTGGGTACGAGATGTTGTGTCGTGGCGTTAGACTTACGCCATGACCAATACTCCCCAACGATTGCTTCCCGATTCTTTTCGTGTTTGCGCAACTTTGCTTCTAAGCTGCGTTTACCTTTTGCTTGCAGCGGGTTGCGAGGAACCTCGTCCCGTTGTGACTTATACGATCCCGCTGGAAGAGCCGGACGAGCTTAAATCAGAGAAGTCGCGGATGCTGGCCGCGATGGTTCCGATGCCGGATCAGGTCTGGTTCTTTAAGGTGACCGGTCCCGAATCCGCCGTCGAATTGGTCCGCGACGACATGCGACAATTTGTCGAAGCTGTCTCGTTCGAAAGTGACCAGCCCAAGCTTGATGAGTTGCCCGACGGTTGGCGCACCAGCGGAAAGCAAACGCAGTTTCGCTTCGCGTCAATCAATGTCGATACTCCTGAAAAACAGCTTGATATCAGCGTTTCCAAACTTGGCCGCCAAGCCGACTGGGATGCAATGGTCGCGATGAATGTCAATCGTTGGCGCGGCCAGCTTGGGCTGGAAAACAGCGATAAGAAATGGGCCGAGGGCAAACCAATCAACGTCGCCGCCACCGATGAAAAAGCAGTTTGGGTGGATATTCTTGGCGACAGTTCGCCTGCAAATGCATCCATGATGGGTGGGGCGATCTCAGGCATGCCAGCCCCAGCGACTCGCACCACGCCAGTACCTTCGGGCCCATCCGTACCTTCGGGCCCATCCGTACCTTCGGGCCCATCCGCGTTGCCACCGATGCCTCCGCCGATTAGTTCGGTGGCTGCGGACCAAGCCAAGGACGTACCGAAGATGAAGCCGGACCCTCGATTGAAATTTGATCGTCCCGATGGCTGGCGCGATGGTCGCATGAACAGCATGCGAATGGCAGCATTTAATGTCGGACCAGATGACCGTCTTGCCGAGATCACCGTGATTCCCGCTGGTGGAGATTTGCGTGGCAATGTCGCACGCTGGTTGGGACAGGTGCGCGGTAGTGTCGCACCCGAAGAAGTCGTTGATGCTGCGATGAAAGCAGCCAAGGACGTAACTGTTGATGGAAGAGATGGAAAACGGTTCATCCTAAGCGGCGAAGACGAGGACAAAGGGACCGCGATCGACGCAACCATCGTGCCGATCGATGGTGGGATGAGCTTGTTCGTTAAGATGACCGGTCCGATTGAAACACTGAAGGAACAGACCGAAAAGATCGATGCGTTTTTAGAGTCGATCAAGCTTAAAATGTAGGCGACCAATTTCGGACTCGAAGAGCATCGGACAATTGTCTCAATTGTCCCGGCATCCTGAGCATACGGCAACGCAAAGACAATTAGGACAATGGTCCTACACTGGCTGACTTTCGCCACCAAAATTTCAAATCACGACAAAGCAACAGTTCCACCATGGCAACGATCAGCTCCGATTTTCAGTCCACCAACGCTTCGCCAACGTCGAGTGATGGTGTGAGTGCGTGGACGATCCTGCAAGTCTTGGGGTCGCTGAAGGCGACCGTCATTCTGTTTGCTCTTTCGCTGGTGATTGTGTTGGTGGGCACGCTGGCGCAAGACGAGATGAACATGCTGGATGTCAAAGAGCGGTACTTCCTTTCCTGGATTGCACCGCTGCACATCGACGACTTCTTTCCACAATCGTTTTTTCCGCACAGTAAACCAATCGGCCTAGTGCTACCGTTTCCCGGTGGTGCTCTGATTGGCGTGTTGTTGATGATCAACTTGGTCGCCGCCAAAACAACTCGTTTCAAGATCCATTCATCCGGAACAAAGTTGGTCACCGGCTTAGCATTTATCGCATTCGGATTGCTGATCGCTGGCGTGATTGTGTCGTGGGGTAACAGCACCGATGGCTTGCAGGGAGAGCCTGGCATTGGGTATTCGGCGCTTTGGGGACTGACGTTGGCTGGCATTGCGGTGATGGGTGCGGGTCTGGCATACGCGGGAACACGCATTAGTCAACCCGCACTTCGTCGGACGACTTTGATTGCGGCAATCGGCCTAGTTGCGTTTGTGGTCTATGCGTTGCTGAGTGGTTTTAGGATTGGCGATCCCGGTTTGCGGATTGTTTGGCAACTGGCCAAGGGGCTCGGCGCGGGCCTCGTTTTGATGGTCGGCTGCATGCTGGTCTTTGACAAGCAAGGCGGCAATGTTTTGCTACACATCGGTGTTGGATTGCTGATGTTTGGCCAATTCGTTTTCGGCGACCGACAAACCGAGCAACGATTGTCGCTTATCGAAGGTCAATCAACCAACCAACTGATCAACATTTCCGAAACGGAACTGGCGTTCAGTCAAATTGAAAACAACCAGCGGCGCGTGATTGCGTTACCGGCAAGTCGGTTAGCTGCTGCCAACCAAGACGTCAGCAATGAGTACCCCAATCGATCCAAGCCGTCTGACGATGTGATCACCGATCCATCCCTGCCGGTCGATATACGAGTGCTGGATTTTTTCCCCAACAGTGCGTTGGTTGACGTCACCAGTGAGAATGTCGCCGACACGGGTGTTGGTCTTCAGGTGATGGCGATCCCAAAGCCAAAGTCGGGTGGTGCGGATATGGGGACCGACGTGGCGTCGGCCTACGTTGAAATCCTGGACAAAGAAACTGGTGATTCGCTGGGGAAACACTTGGTTAGCCATTGGATTTCTGAACGCGAAGTTCTCTCACCTGACGGGAAGAGCAAGGATGTGTTGGACGATGTTGTTGTCGGCGAACAAACCTACGAAATGGGGCTGAGGTTCCATCGTGAGGTCAAACCTTACTGGGTTCAGCTTCAAGATGTCGAACGCGTCAATTACAGCGGCACGGAAACGCCTCGCGATTATCACTCGGTCATTCGCATCGTGAATAAGGAAGATGGTGATGATTTCAAAGAACGCGTTTGGATGAACAATCCGCTGCGTTATCGCGGCGAAACGTTCTATCAGTCCAACTACACGCAGCTGCCAACCGGTAAAGAATTAACGGGCATTCAGGTTGTGCGAAATTCGGGTTGGTTGATTCCCTATGTCGCTTGCAGCATTACGGGACTGGGGATGTTGGTTCACTTTTTGGGAACCCTGACACGTTTTGTCCGTCGCCGGGAACGCGAAACTCGCAAGCAACGATCTGACTTGGCTGAATTCGGGATCACGCCGCCGCGCAAATGGCCGGTGTTTGCATCCGTCGCCGCATTCGCCGTCTTGGCATCGGTGATGCTGGTGCCATGGTCCGCCGTTCAGAATTCCATGCAGCCTGATCAGCGTGCGTCCAAGTTCGATTTCTACACCGCCGGTAAAATTCCGACTCAGTACGGTGGCCGGGTCATGCCGCTGGATGCTTACGCACGGGCAACCGTCAAAGCGATGAGCAATAAAGAGTCCATTCCGCTTGCCGACGCGCCGCTTGGAATGAAGTCGCGATCGACATCAAAGAAAAAATTATCAGCGATGCAGTGGTTGATGGAAGTCGCAACCGATCAACCAGAATTGCGTTCGTTGCCGATGTTCCGCATCGATGCCGAAGAGGTGCGTAGCGAACTGAATCTGAACCGCCGCGAGAGCAAGCTGTACACACTGACGGAGATCTTTGACAATATCTCTCGTCTGCAAGTAATCCTAAAACGCGCTCGGGAAAAAGACGCTGCTGATTTGTCATTCAAGGAAAAGAAGGTTGTTGAACTCAATCAGCGTGTCCAACAATTCTTGATGGCTTCGGATGCTTTTCAATTACCGGTGCCTTCCGAAATCACGATGGAGGAATTGCAGAAATTTCGTCCTGAGGCGACTGAACGTGATCGGCAAACGATCATGATTCGCGAACTTCAACGCCGAATGGAATCCGTTAGCAGTCGCGATTCACCGTCAATTGTCGCGCCAACTGAAAAACAAGCGGATGTCTCGGTGGGCGATCCCAAATGGTCCGCCTTTGCACCTGCCTTCTTTAACTTCTACAGTGAACTGGTTGCTTCACCCGAAACATCGGCCGCCGCGACAAGTCCCACTGGCGTGCAGTCATTCAGCAACATGATCAAGGCTTACGGTGATGACAAACCAGCGGAATTCAACGAGGCTGTCGACGAACACTTAGCGAGTTTATCGGATCGCAAAATTGCGGGTTACGATCCGGCGATCGTTGGCCTGGAACGTTGGATGCAATCGAATTGGCCCACCGGCGTTTCGATGTTTCTGTACTTGGCGGCACTGGTGTTGGGGCTGGTTTATTTCTTTTTTGAACTGCCGCGTCTACGCCAGGTTGTTTGGGGGACGTTGGCATTGGCGATCGTCATTCATACCGTTGCGATTATCTGTCGCATTACCATCACCGGTCGTGCGCCGGTCATCAACCTTTACTCGTCCGCAGTATTTATCGGTTGGGCGATGGTGCTTGGTGGGCTGGTGGTCGAACGGATCTTCAAATACGGCGTCGGTAACGTCTTATCAGCAGCAACGGGGGTGATGTCGTTGCTGGTCGCTTACGGTTTGAACAAGGGCGATACGATGC
>CAYVAN010000043.1:0-9750 GCA_964449225.1 uncultured Rhodopirellula sp. | reverse complement strand
CCCGTGTTGCAAGCGGTTCTCGATACACAGTTCTGGTTGGCGACGCACGTGATCAGCGTGACGCTTGGGTACGTCGCAACCTTGGTAGCAGGATCCTTTGGTGTTGGCTATTTGTTGGCGTCTTGGATTGGTAAGGATGATAAATTCCTTCGCGATATTTACCGATGTTGTTACGGTTCGGCGTGTTTCGGAATCCTTTTCAGTTTTATTGGTACTGTGTTGGGCGGCCTATGGGCTGATGATAGTTGGGGTCGTTTTTGGGGCTGGGATCCCAAAGAAAACGGCGCGCTGTTGATTGTGATTTGGAACGCTCTGATGTTGCATGCTCGCTGGGATGGCATGGTCAAAGGTCGTGGCTTTGCAATGCTGGCGATCGGTGGCAACATTGTCACGGCGTGGAGCTGGTTCGGTACCAACGCCTTGGGCATCGGTTTGCACAGCTACGGATTTACCTCTGGCGTGATGTGGTGGTTCGCGTTCTTTGTCATGACACAACTAGCGGTTGTCGTCACCGACGCGATCATTGGAATGGTGCGTCCAAGGCCACAGGTCTAGTAAAGTCGTGGTATCGGCTTCCAACCGGTGTTTGAATGCCACACAGACTAGAAACCTATGCCACTTTCTTTTACTGATGTTGAATAGTTCAAAATCAATTGTTTGACGGCCATACGCCCAATGCCGGGCGGCAGGTAGCTGTCGAACGCATGGTTCACAATCCTGGCATTGTCTTCGACCCTGATCGGGCGGAAGTGGTCTCGCAAGCTGCCTTGATGCGGTGCATGCACATCGATTGCGAGCGTCGGCGAGCCTTCTTGCAAGTCGAAGTCGCTTAAATCGATCCACCGATCTTTGGGGTTAACGGTGGTGTGAAAAGTCAATCGCCGTTGTTTGGGTTGATACAGTAAGCTCCACTGAGTCAGGCCGATTTGCGAGACATCGCTAAGGACCGCAAAAGCTTGTTTTGATGCATCGGCGAGCGTGTTACTTGATTGGACATCCGCAATGCTGCGGGCGGCACGTCCGTAGCGTGTTTTGTCGTGATCGGAATGTTGTTTCGCCGATGTTTGGATATCAGTATTGGCTAGGGCGCAGTGGATGGGTTCAGGGCCGTGACGGATGACGGGTTTACCACCGATAAATTCAACGATGGCGACTCCGCCTGAAGCGTCCGTCAAAAAGAAATGCACGCGTTCGATCGCGGGAAAAAGTGGCACCGGGTAAACCTTGTCGAGACTGCGGATGACTTCGTCGACATTGGCTGAATTGTCGAGTTGGTATTGAACCCATTGAATGACATTGACGCTATCGCGATCGAGAGTCCTGGCGATTGGAAAGCTAGCGGTGTTGAGTTGCAGCAAGTCAACGGTAAGACCAGCCTCGTTCATGCCGGCAAACGGAATCCCACGACCGAATTGCGTGAATGAAACACTGCCGAAGCGTGATGTCCATTTTGCGGGTCGGACCGTAGAGATACCTTTCTTGGTCAGTCCACGCGGTTGGACAATGATCAGTCCCTCACCAAACGTCCAGTCATGATTTCGGGCAACGAGGTAGTCATCACCAATCTGAAAACGAACGACGGTGCAAGCGTTGACTGGATCAGCAATGAAGGCCAACAGCAGTACCCAAACGAACAGCGGTTTGGACACGATTAAGTGCGTGTGCATCTTGGTTTTTCATGATTCGTTCGGCCAGAAACAACAAGCTTGGCGAAGTGCCAGCAATGCTTGTGTTTTATTGGGAGTTAACAGAATAATGGCAAACAGAATCATTTGCATGACGGTCACGCCGTATGATTCGGTTGCTACCGACGTTCGCCGGTAAGTGGTCCGCCCTGGTATTGGCCCATCCCAGAGATACGTGCGGGGGCGGGTTGCCGGTCTCGCATGTTGGGCATCGGCCGTTTGGGTGGCAACAATAAACCTAGCATTGCCTGGGTTTGCTGTGACACAGGTACCATCTCGCTGTGCGATGGTGCAAGCACGGACATCAATTGAACGGCTTGCAGATCTAGGCTGGATGTTTGCGCCAATGGGATTCCACCAACGCCCATCACCACGCCAATCGGTGTGTCTTTGTAGCCGAATTCTTGGCGACAGATTCCGTCCAATCGCATCTGTGGTCCATTCAGGCTGAATCGCATCGCCATGCGGTCGTAGGCGACATCTTCATGGCCAGGGGGAAGTGGGTTGATTACAAAACCCAAGTATTGGTTGGCGCTTCGCAGCAACGAACGACCAATCAGCCCATCGGCCGCATGGATCGAACCTGATACATCAACTTTGTTTTGACTGGGGGTCAAAAAACAACGCTGTAACTTCAACGTCGCGGTGCCAGAGAATCGGTGGGCTTGGTGTTGAAAAATTCGATCGAGTGAAAGATTGCTAAGTGTTGCGCCGGAGAGGTTAAGCTCCCAATCCTCGCCACCTGTCACACCGGCCATCGTTCCAGTGAAAGTTGCATTGTTTCCAAGATTGGTCCAGTAACCGGGTAAGTATTCGGCAATTGCGGAGCAGGGCAGGGCAGTGCCGCCGGTTGCGATATCCCAATGTGTCGTCGGCCTTGACCCGCTACGATCTCGCAGCAACGTGATTTGAATCGGTGATGTATCAGCGGAACCGGCCAGCAAACATTGAATGGTGGCACGAACATTTTGATGGCCAAGATCGCCATCGCCAACAGGTTCAACCCAGGCATCAACATCTCGCAGCGTGATCGGGCTGTGTCGTGAGTGAATGGTCAAGTCATTGGCCGCGAACTCAGTTGATTCGCGAAGGTGTTCCGGGCGACACAAATAGCGATCGTGCAGAAGAGACCAGACTTGGCTTAGCGTCTCGGCTTGCAATTCGGGTTGTTGCAGCAAGATGTTTGTGCGGCCATCTTCGTTGGACCAATCGACCTGACGAACCGTTGCGACTTCTTGACCGGTTTCGGGATTAGTTAATGAGATCTGTTTTAGAAGAGTGTGACCGGGTGAGATGACTTGGTAGTCGTCGATGCTGACGACCAGACCGGTTTGCAGGGCAATTGTTTGCTCGACTGCATCAATGCATCGCCGATGATACCAAGGCGATAGCTGGACTAGGATGGTCGTCAAAATTAGGCAGGTGGGCACTGCGCAGCAGAGAACGAACACCAGCCGCGCGAGGCTTCGTTGGGTTCGTTCATGCATTCGAGAGTGTCTCCAGCATCCGTGCTAAAATCAGGAGTCGCCCAAGCATAGAATCTGGGCCAATTCCGCCGATAGATCGCTTGGGCAATTGACGCATGGGGAATAACGTCGCAAAAAACTGGTTTTTGATCGCGCTGGCGGTCTGTTTCTGGTTCGGTTATTTAGGGGCTGAATCAATTGCAGTCGCGCTGCAATGGCCGTATTTCCGAAGCGGAATCGTGTTTGCTGTCATGATGGCGATGGGGCTAACGCTGCGGCCCGATGCGATCCGTCACAGCATCAGGCGACCAGCGGCAGCCATCATCGCGATCGCCAGCAATACTCTCTTAGTGCCGTTGTTGGCGTTGCCAACGTATTTCTGGCTGCCAGCGGATCAATTTGGCGGGCTTTTTGTGGCCTCTTTGGTGCCATGTACGCTTGCATCGGCGTCGGTTTGGACCCGAAAAGCTGACGGCGACGACTCGATCGCAATTTTGACGACGGTAGTGACCAACTTGGCCTGTTTCCTGGTTGTCCCGATTGGATTGGCGTTTGTGCTTTCGCGGCAAGGTGACGTTTTCGCGGGCACTCAAATCACCAAGCTTGCTAGCACTGTGGTCGCGCCGTTGGTCTTGGCTCAGGTTTTTCGGCGGATCAGTGTTTCGGGATGTTCGATTGGAAGCTGGGCCGATCAGCGGAAACAGCTGCTGTCGGTGATTGCTCAGATCGGAATCTTGGTAATGGTAATGCTTGGTGCGGCGAAAAGCGTTGTTATCCTTGATGACGGTATGAGCTCATCCTGGTCATGGGATTCCTGGCTCATCATGACAGCATCGGTTTTCGGTGTTCACTTGGCCGCGATGGGGGGAAGCATCCAGTTAGCGAAGATATGCAAGGTTTCTAGGCCGGGGCAAATCGCATGTGGCATTTCTGGGAGCCAAAAGACGTTGATGGTCGGGCTACAAATCGCGATCGATTGCGGTGTCAGTGTTCTGCCGATGTTGATCTATCACGTCGGACAGCTGCTGATCGATACGGTGATCGCGGACCGATGGAAAATAAACTCGAAAACGACAAAGTTGATTAAAGATCGGACAAAGAAGTTGCGGCATTGCCCTTGAAGATAGTTTCACGGTTTTGGTACGGTCGGGTTGATCCCAAAAACCCAGGAAAGCACCCGTCATTACTTGATTAGCTTCAATCGTGGCGTCCTAGTAGCCGATAACTCTCATTAGTTTCTGTCTACTTTGCGCTCGAAAGTCTCTTTTCGCTGACGGATTGCATCCTGGGACAAGGATCGCGGCGCTGAGGTCAAACACCACTCACAGAAACGTTTACTGACCGATGAAACAGGATGTTTCGTGGATCGGTGATCGACCTCATTCGCGGTTTTTCCATTCATACGTTGTGACCATTCTCTTAGGATTATGAGAATTGGTTTGGCGGCATGAAGGTTCCAGTCCCAATACGGGGAGCAATCACAAGATGCAAATTTACGGTCCATACCGAGTTTCGACTGCCCAAAACGCAGCTCCGGCCAATCGTGCTGGTCAGACCCCCAAAGCGGGTGAAGCTGCTGCTAAGCCCACGGCGGCACCCACCGATCAGCTCGATCTGTCGTCCACTAGCAGCACCTCGGCACTCTCAGGCGTTAATCGCTTGGCCAGCACGTCCCCGATCGCGGGTGGCGGCGAAATTCGGCTCGACAAAGTTGCAAACTTGAGGCGTGAAATCGCCAGCGGCAACTACGAAACGCCCGAAAAGCTTGATGCAGCACTCGATCGCATGCTTGATCAGTTCGCTTGATCGCAAGATACGCTCGAGCGGCTACAATAGTTGAGTCCATTGCCAAGCCCTCAAGCCGATCGCAGATTTGATGTCCTCTTCAATCACTCCTGAACCTTTGCAGCGTTTAAACGTTTCATCGTCGCCTCAGGAGCGATTTGAGGAGTATTTGCAAACGCGAGGACTGCGTCAAACCAGTCAACGCAAATTCTTGATCGACGCCGTGTTCAGCGAGCACGAGCATTTCGATGCCGACGAATTGATCGATCGGCTGCCCGCCCGCGGCGAAGAGAACTACGTTAGCTCGGCGACGGTTTATCGAACCCTGCGTGAGTTCGTGGACGCAGGGCTTCTGAAAAGTTTTCAACTGGATGGGCGGACGGTTTACGAACTCGATTATGGCTACCCGGCTCACGACCACTTGTACTGCACGCGTTGCAAAGAGTTGTTCGAGTTCACCAGCGAAGACCTGGTCGGTCTCCGTGATCAAGTTGCATCCAAAATGGGTTTCCGGGTCAGCGGCCATCGCATGATCATCCAAGGGATGTGCAGCGACTGCACGACCAAGAGCCGCCGAAAGAAACGCAAGCAAGACTTGGTGTGAGCGAACGAAACCAAGTGGTCTGTCAAAGCTAAAAATTCGGGTTGGCAGTCGAGGATCTTGTTTAAGATCCTCGTGCTTCAGGATCTTTAACAAGCTCCACTACCCTAAAACTTTAGCCTGACGCTGCACTAGAACGACATGCTTTTGAAATTCCCCCAGGGACTGCGCTGCGTCTGTGTGCCAGCCAGTAGCAATGACGCAAACGCAGTCCAGGAGACGTACCGGATCGGTTAGAACTCGGTTATCAGTTCGTGATCGGCGATTGATCCGAGGCGTCGCCACGTATCCAAGTCAATCGAGTCGGTGACGAAACGAACCGCGCCGTCGGCTACCAGGACCATGACTCCGCCAGCATGGCGGCTTCGTCCGCTCTTGATTGCCGCCGAACGCGAATAGCAATCGTTTTCGAGTGCGTTAGGAGCTCGGAAATGGTGGTAGCCTGAATCATTGACCGATCCGTCAGCCCATTTCTCACCGCGTCTAAAAATGACTGGACTGGCGTCGTCCAAGCACCACGAATCCTCAATCGTAGGTGCACCTGCGTTCCAAACCGATGCCGTCACTCCTTCAGAACCCAAATTGGCAACGCCTCGGGTGCTGTCGGCCAACCCTGAACCCACAATGGTTTCACAAAACGCGACGGTATTGGAGGTGCCATCGAGAATGTCGCGAAATCGTTTTTGCGAATCAATGTAGAACAGTCCATCGCTATCAACGTAGACACCGCCATCTTGGGCAGTCCCGTTGTTAGCGTGATAGTTCGCCGCGCCCCATTCTTCGCTGATTCGATCGTTGACATCGCTTGGGCAAAGAAAAGTGGGGACCAATGAGGCAACCTCGGTTCCCAAGTCCGGGTGCGTCACCACGCTTGGGGGCGGTCCAGGAGTGAAAATATAAAGCGGTTTCTTTAGATCAATCGCTCCGTAGATTGCAGATTGTTCTAAGTACGGCGTCAGCATTCCCAGCGGTCCCCAGCGGTAGAACGACTGCTGCGAAGCGGGAACCGGTGATTTGGCCTGATCTCGTTGTGATGGAAAACGATTCAGCGTGCCGTGGTGCATGTGAAGCCCCAGGCCAATTTGCTTCATGTTGTTGCTGCACGACATCCGACGCGTCGCCTCGCGAGCCGCTTGAACGGCGGGCAAAAGTAGCCCAACCAGAATTCCGATGATGGCGATCACGACCAGTAATTCGACCAGCGTAAAGCCAGCTTTTTTCGGTTCTGTTTTGCGACGAAGCCGAGTAAGGTTCGATTGAGTTTTAAATATCATTTATATTTCAATGGGGTGAGTTGTATTGAGATGCGAGCGCGCAAACATCGAGATCACGACAACGAAATTCGTCATCGTTAGCACAGAAGCATGCACGACTGAGCGGCGACGTACGAAACGGATTCGTCGTACGAAACGGATTCGTTAGGAACGCTGCGATGAGTCACTGCGGCCAAAAAACTGCGGCCAATAAGCAGTGCAATCGTTTTTGAATACAAGCGCCGATGCGAGCGACATTGCGCGCATCAACCGCCTCGTTTCAAACTTGATTTATCGAAAATGCGGCGGCGATAGAGAGTCGCCTAAAGAAGTCATGTCCAGGGCACCGGCGGAATCGGTGCATAGGCGGGGGAATCAGCGGATTCGTTGGCGAGGAGCAAGCCAGTCGATCGAATTCTCGATGCCACGGACTGCTTGGATTCATTCACTGTCACTGCGATCGATAGCAGCTTCCAGAACGATTGTATTCCGCGACACTGAGCCGCTTTCCAAAACAAAATAACCGAAGTGGTTGCTGGTTTGGCAGCCGTCGTTGATTCGTTGGTCTGCTTTTGGTCGACCACTTTTTTTGGTTTTGAACAACAACAGCAAGATTTGCAGCTTGCTGCATCAGTGGTTGGTGATTGAATAGTGATGCGGCGGCTTTCTTTGGCAACTTTAGCACTAAGAACCCGAGCACTCAGGAATGCGGGTGGCGTGACGTCATTTGCCTTCGCCCACGCAATCTTTTCCAAATCGCTGTGGCAGCAACACTGATCCCAACAAAAGTCGGCGGTGGAACAACCGCAGGGACAGTTTTCACAGGGGAATCGTTCCCCTGTGCTCACCAAACTAGATTTCTCGGCCGGTTCGATCCCCGAAATTCCACCTAGTAAAAACACATAGGCAACCAGCAGGATCCAAAGGATACAGCGTCGATGGTTTTTTCGCGTGGCGAATTGCATCAAACGGGTCAGCGTATGTGGGGGAAACAACCAGCAAACGAACACTGGGCTATGGGATGGCATAGCATCACAGGAGCACCAGTTTTAAGCAATCTGTAGAACCCAAAAGCGACAATATGACGCTGATCAGGCACGATGATCGATTCGTGTGAGTCTTAGTTTAGCATTGCTGTGGTCGTTTACGAATCCTGTAGCTGTTTCATGATCGCAGAGAAGACTAATTCGTTCTCCTCAAAACTGCGGCTTTCGGCTTGGATTTGGATCACGAATTTGCCGTCGGCCAGACCGATGAAGATCAAACGGGAAATGATCAGCAGGTCCAGATAATAGAAATTTAAGTCAATGATGCGGTCAGCTTGTCCCAACTTCTCCGCAGGCCATTCTTCTCTTTCGACCTGACCGTAATCGGCAACGATCAATTTCTCGATCGATGCAATCAGCGTTTCTTCCCGGACCCCATCTTCGGCCGTCGCGACCCGGTCGGGGCCCAGGCGGTCGATTCGTTCAAGGCTAAAAAAACCTCCGCTTGGCAATTCAAACGTCGCTCCGTCAATTCCTTCTTCCGCTAAGCGCTCGGCGATCACCCAATTGTCCGGGTAAAGGAAAGACAGCCCGAGTGAGTCAAATGTCGAAGGCATGAATGGAGTGTCGTGGAGAGGAAGAATGGAATCAATTGCGGAACCCCGCACAGCATGGGGGATCTACAACTGGCTTACAATCCGGGCAGTGATGCGTGAAATACGGGTTTCACGCTGACCTGCGGTCTTGATAGCAGGGTTTGCTTTTTGTTATTCCCAAGGCTGTGTTGTTTGTTCTTTTAGGTGGTGTTCTTGTTCCGACCGGTCATCCTGCTGATTCTACTTTGCGTTGCGATGGTGTCGTGCGGTTGCCGCGCGATCCGTCGGTTCGGCGATAGCCGCCAATCCATCGCAGCGAGGCGGTTGTCTGGGCAGGGATTCCAGGCGATGCATGATGGACGCTGGGAATTGGCTGAATCGCTATTCACCGACGCTCTTGATATTTCCAAAGCGGATGACCGTGCTCATTGGGGGCTCGCGGAAGCTTATTGGAATCGTGGCGACAAAGCATTAGCGGCGCAGCAAATGGAACAGGCTGTGCGGTTGAGCGCCGGCGATCCAAGATTTGTCGGTCGATTGGGCGAGATGTATCTGGAGCTTGGACGTTTGGCCGAGGCTGATCAACACAGCCAAATGGCGCTGAGCGGTTCGCGTGATTCACCGGAGGCATGGCGATTAAGAGGCGACTGTTTGCGTGCGGCGGGCCAAGAAGACGAAGCCCTTGGTGCTTATCATCGTGCCTTGGCTCTGCAACCTGATTATCCGGCCGTACAAATTGAGGCCGCCGATATCTATCGATCACAAGAACGTTTTGACCGCTTGCTTGCGACGCTGGACCAATTGCAAGATTCTATGGGGGCCGACAAGACGCCGTCACGGGCGGATCTGTTGCAGGGAATCGCTTTGCGAAAGATGGGACGATCAGGGGAAGCCAGACGCAGTTTCGTTCGAGCAGGACAGAAAGACCCCGCCGACGCGGCACCACACCTGGAACTGGCGATGCTGGCTTTGGATGAAGGTGACTTGGTTTCGGCTGATCTTTTTGTTCAAACGGCTCTGTCGATTGATCCATCCAAGGTTGAAGAAGAACGCTGGGCGAAGATTTTTGAGCAGCAACAGCAACAAAGGTTGGCGGCCGACGCGGGCCCAGCAAACACGCTGAACCGCTAAGGACAAACGGTTGAGGATTAGATCGCCTGGATTCAGTACCGCCCGGTCATAGCCTAAGGTTAGCGGTTCAATTGAAGCGATGGCCTGAACCCCGTCGGGATCAGTTGCAAGTATCGCAACACTTCGTGTTTACTCGATCTAAGATACTCCGGAGCATCTTAGAGAATTGATGTAGGCCGGAACAAGCGAAGCGCAGTTCAGGCAGTCCAACCAGCTCGGCAGTCCAACCAGCTCGGCAATTCAACAC
>CAYVAN010000042.1:4827-26147 GCA_964449225.1 uncultured Rhodopirellula sp. | reverse complement strand
AAAGATACTTTCATGCTGTAGCTGAAAAACTTTCATCCAAACCATAGCCAGCATTGAAGTACCAAAATCAACTGGTGTGACTATTTTTTTGATCAGATTGTCCGGCCCTAACGAGAAAGGGTTTTACGGTTGCTCGCGGATGCGCTTCGATTGATTCCAATAATCATCGGGGGATTGTTAATCGCTGGTAACCTTTAGGTGTCGTCTATCTCTATTAAAAGAGCTTCGAACGCGGTCTTCAATGCAGTTCGTGATGAATTAAAAAGCGGTTATGTCAGGTAGAAAGTCATCCGAATACCAAATCATCAAAGTCGATCGTGTTTGGGCTCTTGATGTCGAGCAGCTGGGTGCCAAACGTAAGTTTTGGTACCGACCTGGTGGATTTTCTGATGGTGATAAATGGCTCTTTAAAGCTGATGAACGCATTGCTGGCAAGCAAGATCGCGTTGGTACGGGGGAAGACTGGGCAGAGAAAGTCGCTTGCGAAATTTCTTCGTTGCTAGGGATTCCACACATCGAATACGAACTGGCGTTTGAGGTTGACTCAGGCGTTCCTGGCTCAGTCAGTCGCAATTTTGCTCCTGCACCTAACGTTTTGGTACTCGGCAACCAGTTAATGCTGGAGCGTGATCCAGCATACCCCGCGCACAACGCGAAAAAATACAAGGCTCGCGAGCATACGGTAGAGGCAGTGTTGGAAACCGTCGCGAAGCTCCAGCCGCCACCAATCCCGTTTTGCGATCATCTGCCAAACGGGATCGCATCGGCATCAGATGTATTTGTCGGCTACATCATGTTGGATGCCTTGATTGCGAACCAGGATCGTCATCACCAAAACTGGGGAGCTCTTCGTAGCGAGCAGGTCACACAGCTAGCGCCGACGTTTGATCACGGCGCTTCCCTAGCTCGAAATGAACCGGACGAAACCCGCAACAAACGCTTGTACGGCACCGACCCTCGTTTCGGGATCAAGCCATTCTCAGAAAAAGCGAGATCTAGTTTCTACGATGGAGGCAACAAACCTCTCAAAACGCAGGCAGCCTTTCGAGCTGTGGCAGAATACAACCCTGATGCTGCCGCCCTATGGCTTTCCAGGTTATCAGAGTTGACTGAGTCAGACTTACAGTCGATTATCGATTCGGTGCCCAAGCAACGAATGACTGCCATCGCTCGCGAGTTCACACTTCGTTTACTTTGTATCAACCGCAACCGCTTATTAAGTGTAGACTGACTCACATGAATTCGCTCTTCGTCGCTTGGCATGCTAATGATCCGCCGGTCTGGGGACCTGTCGGTCGGCTGGACTATGAGCCGGGGCCCGAAACCGGATCAGGGTTGTACCGATTTCAGTACATGCGTGGTGCTCTCTCGCTGGCAGGCTTTCAACCGTTCGAGGGAATGGATGATTTGAACCAAGTTTATGAATCTAGTGAGTTGTTCCCACTTTTTCAGAACCGAATGCTTCCCAAGGGACGTTCTGATTTTCGCGACTACTTGACCTGGAGCGGCTTTGATCCAGACGATCCGCCAGAGCCGTTGGTGATTCTCGGTCGAACCGAAGGCAGAAAGCAAACCGACGCCGTGGAAATGTTTCCATATCCCGAGCCAGATTCGCATGGTTGCTACAGCAATTTGTTTTTTGCTCATGGCATTCGCTACATGTACCCAAATGCTGGTCCAGTACTTGATGGGCTTCGCAGGGGTGACGACCTTGAAATGCGTCCGCATCCGCAGAACCCTGCTGACCAAAATGCGATGGCGATTTTCCATTCAAACACGCTTTTGGGATATGTGCCAAGATACTTGGCGTCGGACGTG
The DNA here is from genome assembly GCA_964449225.1 of uncultured Rhodopirellula sp. Classification (GTDB taxonomy): domain Bacteria; phylum Planctomycetota; class Planctomycetia; order Pirellulales; family Pirellulaceae; genus Rubripirellula. The sequence continues at coordinate 24,329 of CAYVAN010000042.1, read as the reverse complement.
AAGCGACTGGTTCAACGGTGTCCTACCCAGGAAGTGCGACTTGTCGTCGACAGCATCAATCTGGACGCGCCGATGCAGCAACGTTTGCTATGCCGTCTACGCGCCTGTTGGCCTGACGATTTTCAGCCATGCCAAGGCGATGAGTATCAGCCACTTGTTGCGAATGCTCCAACAATCAACAGTGGTGAGTCTGGCGGAATGAATTGAATGAATGTTTGTCAGCGGGATCTAAGCCTGGGCAATTCTTGTCGCGGATCACATTGGAATCGGTAATGCCGATCGTCAGTTCATGATTGGTAGATCTCTACCATTTTGACAATTCGTTTTGCAGCTGCGACAGCTGACGCGTGATCTTGGGAAAAGTTCAATCGAATGCTCTCTTCCAGTCCGGGCGCAAACTCGGATCCTGGCGTCACGGTCACGCCCGCTTGGTGTCGTAACAAACGCACAAACATGCTGCTGGGTACGCTTAGCTTTGGCAACTTTGGAAACAGGTAACTTCCCGCCTGCGGCGTTGCCGTCGGAAAACCCGCGTCGCGAAACTCATCTAGCAAGTCGTCACGGATCGCTTGGTGCTTGGTGATCCGATCGTCTAACCAACCAACAGGTTCGGCAAACCAAGTCTTTAACGCGGCTTGGTTGTAACCGGCTGCGCGAAGCGAAACGATAGCTTGCAGACGTTCCATTCGCTCAATCAGCTGGGCCGTTCCAAAGGCCACGCCAAGCCGAAATCCGCTAAGTGATTCTGTTTTGGACGGCCCCATGATTGTGATCAAGTTATCTGGGCGTTCCCCGCAAGCCCGAAGGTGCGCAAAGACCTCGCCAGCATACAGCAACCGCGAATACAGTTGATCGATAATCGCCGTCACGCCGTAATTAGCTGCCAGCTTCGCAATCGCCTCGATGCAGTCGTTGGAATAGACAACGCCTGTTGGATTGTTCGGATTGGAAAAAACAAAGACCTCGACGCCGCTTTGGAACGCTTTCTCCAGATTGCTGAGATCCAATCCTGGATCAAGGGATGCGTTTTGATAACGCAACGCTACCGGGATAATTTTGCCGCCAAAGAACGTCACTAATTTTCGATTTGCGAAATAATCTGGTTCGACGATTGCGACCTTGGTGCCAGCGGTGACGGTCGACCCCAAGGCAAGAAACAGTGCTCCCTGAGTCCCCGGCGTCAGGATCAATTCAGTATCCGCATCGACAGAGCTGCCCGAAAATTCGGCTAGCCGATCAGCCAAGCCGTGACGGATCGCCGCTGCGCCGCGGTATTCGGTGTAAGCTTGCTGACCGCCCTGATCAAAACCACCACGCCATGCGACATCAGCTCCTGGGGTGGGTTTGAACGCATCAACATCGCCGTGCGAAAAGTCAACGGGAACCCCTTCCAGTTTTCCGCCTCGGACCAATGCATCTAGCTCGCTGGTGTCCTGACGAACCTCTTGTCCAGGTGCATTGTCAGCGCCCAACGCAGTGAACTTTTCATCAAGTGTGACCATTGAATCTTACTTTGGGGTTCAATCGAAAGAAGCGTTGGTTGTCGACAAGGCAAGGGTGGCGAGTGTATTGAAACCTGGATCGCCAATTTATTCCAATTCATCGGTTGCCAAGATATACGCCGTTGCATGCGTCCGGCAGGCACCCATGGAAACGTGCAGCGTCTCAATTCCAATTTGCTGTGCCCAAGTCACCGCAGCCCCACCCAATAAAATGATTGGTGATTCTCCGCTGGAAACAACGACTTCAATGTCTGTCCAGCGAACGCCTTGATGTCGACATCGCATCGCTTTCATTGTCGCTTCCTTAGCCGCCCAGCGCTTTGCAAGATTTTGCGTTGAGTTCACCGTGGCTAGGCAATGCTCAATTTCGCCCGCCGTGTAGACCCGCGCGAGGAATTGTTCACCATGGGCTTCGACCATCTTTTGGATGCGAAGACATTCGATGATTTCAGTACCGGTACCCAAAATTGCCATGGGGATAGTTTAGTCAAGTTGTGTCTTTCTGGGGCAAGTCCAGCAAAAGCAATCTTGAAATAGCTGTACACCGGAGCATCGTTTTTGCCCTGACATCTGTCGATTATCGTTAGAATGGTTGATGAATCGCTTTCAAAGACTTCGGACGACTCGAAAGAGACGAGTCTTGCCTTTCTAACAACGAAGGAAATCAAGATGGATGCTGCGAGAATTTTGGGCGGCCTGCTGGCCAATCGCACGGGACGAGGCTCAGGAAATGGTCAAATCCTGGGCCAAGTGCTAAACGGCGTTGCTGCGATTACGCAAGCTGCGAATCAGGGCAACCGATTCCCGCCATCTCATCACCAACCGTTTGAGCATATTGTTCGTGATTCTGTTCAACGACACCATCATCGAGGTGGACGTTTTCCTAAGGTCGCCGACCAATGGGTTCGCAATCAACCTATTAAGCGAGTGCCAACACCGCGCCACGATCACGACCAACATCATTCAGGCAGGAACTACAACCAGCGCGGCGAATTGTTGATCATAGCAATGGTGATGGCGGCCCAGGCGGATGGTCAATTGGATCAAGCCGAACAAGATCGAATCATTCAACAGCTTCAACCCCTTGATCAAAATGAAACTAATTTTTTGCGGCGTCAGCTGAACACACGCCATGACATGGAAGCCTTTGTTCGTGAAATTCCGAACGGCATGGAGTACGAGGTTTACAGTATCTCATTGATGGCGATCAACTTGGATACAAATGCCGAAGCACGTTACCTGCGAGCACTTGGGGAATGCATGCGTCTGCAACCTCATGAAGTAAATTCCATTCATCAGCGAATGGGCGCCCCGTTGCTGTATTAATGCCTTGCCACAATAGACGTCGCGCACCCACAAATGGTGCAATGGCGGGCAGCACCTGTAAGCCGCGAAAACCATTTCCGTTAATTCTTTGGAGACATCGAACCTAGCCAGCCCAGCGGCGGCACCGGACATTTGCTTTCTAAGGACAGCGTTGGACGATGTTTTCTGTTAGCCCAACAACGCGTCACGCAATTGATTGGTTACCCGATCGACTTGGTTGATTAAATCGACATCGGTCAGTGCGGCCAGCGTGATTCCCGTTGGATAGCCGTCGTTGATAATCTGGCAGAGTTCGTGAAACTTACGTTCGTCCATCCGCGAACTGGCAGGCATTTGCATGACTTGTGAACCTTGCATCGGAACCCTCAATCGCAGACATGCCGGACCTCCTCCACCGGCCATGCTCTGGTTCAAATCGACGAAACGAACGCCGGAAAAAAATCCTTCACCAACCCACGCCTGGACTAGCGAATTAGCAGCTGGGTTTTGTTGAACCTGGATGGGACAGATTACAACTGGGGCCACATTCTTGGACCTCGATGCAATGATTTGGCTATTAAATAGGTAACATTGAATCGCTTGATCGATGGGCAGGTTCGAGTCAGCGACTGCGATCCGAATGATGTCTTTGCCTTGCATTTCCCGAGCCCGTCTTTCAATCTGCAAGGTCGTTCCATCGTCGAGATAGGCCAGTTCGTGATGAATCCACAGGTTGCCGTGACTCATCGCGACAACGTCATTATGGAAAGCGCCTGCGTCAATCGCGTTGGGATGTTGCTTCAAGAAAAAGGTGTTTTCAGGAATCAAATCATGCCGCCTCGCAATGGCATGGCAGGCGGCCCGCGTTTGTCTGGGCCAATGCTTCATCGGCAAAGGTGCAAGATCGCCGTAGACGAATAGATTTAAGCCAGGTCCGTTGCCTAAACACAATCGCATGTGATTGGCCGCTCCCTCGTCTCGCATCGCGGAACCGCCTGGGATCGCGGATTGAACTTGAACCGATCGCGGCAAGATGCTTTTTAGATCGACTTCAGTCTGAACTGCTTCGATCGACCGGTGCAAGCTGGCGTTCAAGTTGGCAACGCTGGCGGTATCGGAATTTACAATTGAATCAATTGCTGGTGTGAACGTGGCCGCATTGGCTGTCCACATTGCGGAACTGCTCATTGCAGCAGAGAATACCTGCGGAGCTTCTTCAAAGGCATGCAGCGCGTCTCGAAAACCCAGCTGGGTTAGTAATTCAAAACTGGGGCGCGGTTGTGGGGGTAGCACAAACTGCGGCACTCCCAAGTCCGCGACCAATTTCATTTTCTGTAGCCCCTGAAGCGCCGCAGATTTAGGGTTGGATAGATCGCCGGCGTGGTGAACCGAAGCGAGATTGCCGACGCCCAAACCGCCAAAGTGATGAGTCGGACCAACGATGCGGTCGATTTGTATTTCGATCAAATTCATGATGCAGGGCTCCAGAAATCCGTTTTGGCCAACGCAGATTTTTCAATCGATGATATCGGTTCGTTGCAAGAATCGATTGCGAAGAAACCAGCGGGTCGGTGATTGCCGCTATGACCGCGTCCGCCAAACGGCAGATTACCCGCAGCCCCTGTCGTGGGGCCGTTCCAGTTGATCACACCCGCACCTACCTGATCCACAAAACGCTGGAAGTCCGCTTCTGTTCCACCAAGCAAAGATGCCGAAAGACCGTATGGAGTTTTGCTGGCGATTTGAAACGCATTTTCCAAATGGGACGCCTTCACCATTACCAACAGGGGGCCGAACCATTCCATCGTTCCCAAGGTCGTGATCTGGTCAGCTGAAAGTCCAGTTGCGTCTACGATGCTTGGGCTGACCAAACTGGGATGATCAGGATTCATGGATGGCGGAACGATTGGCTGACACCCCATTTCGACCAGTTGATTAAAGGTCTTTACGATTGCCGCAGCTGCGTCAATGGATACAAGAGGCCCCAGGTGGGGATTCGTATCATCCTGCGGCATTCCGACCTTCAACGATCGTGTCTTTTCAATGAGTGCTGAAAGCTGTTCCTTTGAGCCTGCGCCTTCGACAAGAATGACTCGACGTGCGCAAGTGCATCTTTGGCCCGATGAAACGAAAGCGGAATAAGAGACATGATTGGCAACGGAAATCGGGTCGGCTTCTGCATCGACGACGATGGGATTGTTGCCGCCAAGTTCAAGAGCCAATAGGACTTCGGGGCGTCCGGCTAATTGTCGATGGATTGACTGTCCCGCTTTTCGGCTTCCGGTCAAAAAAACCGCAGCAACTTCGGGTCGATCAATTGCTGTTTTAGCAACATCAACACCCCCGACAATCATTTGCAGCACATCGTTGGGTAGCCCCGCCGATGACCAAGCATCGATCAGCCATGCTCCCACAGCAGTCGATTGTTCGCTTGGTTTAAAGACAACACTGTTGCCTGCCAATAAGGCTGGGATGATCTGTCCCCCTGGCAGGTGAAGCGGGAAATTGAACGGTCCCAAAATTAATGTCACACCCAGCGGGCTGTATCGAATTCGGCGAATCGGATCCGATCCAGGGCGATCACTCGACGCCAAGACGGTTTCACTTCTGCGCGTGCCCATGGCCTCGATGGACCATTTTACTTTGGCGATTGATGCAGAAACTTCAGCTGCCGCGTCGACGGGCAATTTGCCAGTTTCGTTTGTGATCAGTGAAGCAATTTCACTTTTTCGCTGCTGAAGGATTTCAGCGTATCGATCTGCAATTGCGATTCTGACGTCGACTGGTTGCTGTCTCCATCGGTCCGCAGCGACCGCAGAATCTGAGAAAGCACGGCTAATCGCTGCATTTGACGTTTTTTCGCCTGTCCACAAGATTTCGCCATTGATGGGGCTGATGCTGGTGAATTCGACAGAATTTTTTTTTGAGTTCATCCGTCCTCCTTTGGAAACATGACCTAGGGTTTGAGTAGATCAGGTGTTCACTTAGCTCGCCTGGCATACAACTCGGAATCTACCTCTCGGAGTCTATCAAAGATGAAACGAAATAAGAAAAACGGCTTTTCGCTTTTAGAAGTCATTGCGGCTGTTGTTATTTTGGCCGTCGTCGCAGCAGCAACTGTTGCCACCGTCGCACCGATGAAGAAGAAGAGCGAAGATAAGCTAGATGTTCAACAGGTTGCCACGCTTAACGCGATGGCGCAAACCTACTTCCTTGAACTGGGACGTTACCCAAATGACGTCACCCAATTGGCTCGCGCCGATTACTTGCCCTACACCACTCGTGAAGAACGAACACGCGTTAACGCAATGCGAACCAAGTACAACTACGTTCCGACGACGGGCATCTTCAGCGTCAAGCCATAAGTTGTTCCGAGACTTTGACTCCGACCTATCTCGTTTATGCATGAGGCACCGCGCCAACGCGACTGCCTCATGCGAAGCGAGATTTTTTGATAGGTACTTCACCGCCACGAACACTGACCCTCTATGAAACCTTCGTTCCAACCACCCGCGTCCAACGTCAAACGAACAGGCATTGTCCTTCGGCGTGCGGTCACGTTGATCGAAGCGATTGCGGTGATCTTGTTGCTTTCTGCTGCGGCAGCGACCAGCATGATTTATCTGGATAACGATTTCTTGTCTCGTCGAACTGCATCAGCGGCAACGATACAGGTGGGCGAAGTTTTGCAGTTGGCTCGTAACACAGCCATCTCGCATCAAACCCATGTGCGCGTAAGTCGTGGATCGACGGACCTAGTCATTCACCAGGAAGCCGGTCCGGTCGAACCCGAACGCACTTGGCTAATCGACCTGCCCGCGGGCACTAGGATCGATGGTTCCGCGCGGCAAATTGTTTTCGGTCCCATTGGTTCTGCCAATCGAGATCTTAGCTGGGGCGTTCACCACGGTGATGCCTACGGCAAAATAGATGTTTCGCCCGTCAGCGGTAAAATCCAATGGAGCACCCCGTGAATCGACATCATCGATGCACAAGGCATCGCCAAGCGGCGACGCTAATGGATGTCATTGCCGGGTCAATGATTATGTCAACGTTGCTGATTCCATCGGCACACTTAATCAACCAGTCACGTTCCAACACGCATCGTCTAAACGTTCGCCAGTCGCTGATTGAAGACGCCGAGCAAGTGATGGAAGCAACCAAGATTCAATTGTCGGAACCTGCTTCGTTTGCCAACGCGTATTCCAGCGGACAGGACACTGTCAATAAGCGGACGACGGCCTACGGGCCGTTTTCGGTTGTCCGTACTCGAGTGGAACCCGACAGCTCAGTTCTACCAGCGGAACTTGTCACCATGATTGTCGATGTTTGGTATGACGATGACAGCGACGGTCAGCTCGATACCGACGAAGCATCGGCCACACTGCGAACTCAATTCGCTGCTCCTTAGGCATCAGATCCCATGAAACATTTCATCCAATGCATCGAAACCAGAAAGTCGGGTCACCGGCGTGATGGCATCAGCCTGATCGAAGTGATCGCAAGCATGGCAATCGTTGGCATCATGATGGTTCCGATTTCGTCGGTCATGCGATCATCACGTCAAGCGATTAGCCATGTCGAAAGTCGCAGTGCCGAAACCGATCTTCGCGATGGGGCTCGTTGGCTTCGCCGTTTGATCCAAGACAACACCTTGGTTGAAACACGTTCAAATGTTGTCGTGCTTAAATTAGCAACGGGCGACGATGTCAGGATCTATGTCACCAGAAATGAGCTGGTCATGGACAACGGCATAGACGCAGTGGTGCTGATGACTGATGTGCTGGGTGCCGAATTTGTTGAAATCAAACAGTCGACAGCGTCGGGTAAAGTGACCGGTGTAATGATTGTGATTGATATCCTGGACCCGATCACCGGCAGTAAAAAAAGCCTGACTAGCGTCGTTTCGATTCCAACTCAGTATTAAGGGAACAGGTCATGAAATCCCGAACCATCATTCGGATTCGACGCAATCGTTCTCGCCAAGGTTCTGTCCTGCTGCTTTGCACATTAGCCGCCGTCGTGCTTTCGTTGGCGGGTCTAGCGATTCTACAAAGTCATTCGCGAAACTTAGCAATGACTCGATCGGTCGAATCATCAATGGCAGCTCGGATGGCTTCCGATGGACTGATGCAGCGAGCGATCGCACAACTGCGAGTCGATCCCAACGCAACGTTAAGGGTTATCGACAAAAATTCGTCGCTGCCAGATGCTTACGGCGAGATTGTTCCGATTTCAGCAACCCAAAGCGAAGTTAGCATCTTTCTATACAAAGACGCCAAAGTGCCATCGATGAAGCGAATCATCAACACGAGCAACTGATCGGTTCAAGATGAAAATTGGGTCAGTTTAGAGCTGTGTTCCAATCATCACCGTACTTGTTGTTGTTATTGAACCGTGCCGAGGGTATTCGTCGTGCTTTCGTCGGCGATCGATTGCCCAGCAACGATTTCCCTGAAGCTATTTACCTGAAGCTTCTTCCTTTTTTGCAATCTCTTCGATCGCTAGTTTCAGTTGTTTGCGGGCGCGGTTCAGGCGGCTACGGACGGTGCCGATGGAGATGACCAGTATCTCGGCGATGACTTCGTAGGGATGATCTTCCATTTCTCGCAGGACCAGAATCCCGCGGTGTTCTTCGCTTAAGGTGTTGAGTGCTGCTCGGACCATCTCAACGCGTTCTTCTTGCAATAGTCGTTCGTCGACACCGTCTTCTTCGCCAGCGATCTCTAACCCATTTTCTTCGCGACAGTAATCCAGCGAGATGCGAGCTCGTTTGCGCCGTTTGCGTGTCAGCGCGGTGTTGAACGCAATTCGATACAGCCAGGTAAAAAACTGACTTTGGCGTTGGAAGGTATCCAGTTTTAAGAAAGCCCGAATAAAAGCTTCTTGAACCACTTCCTCGGCTTCGTCGGGCGAACCGGTAACTTGCAGCATCGAAGCGAACAGGCGGTCCTGATGATCGGTCACCAATTGCGTGAACGCTGTCCGGTCGCCCGTCAACGCTGCGTCGATCAACTGAGACTCTTCCGGCACGCTCGGTCTTACCCCCAAAGCTAAATCACTGAATCAAACGAAGTTCCGTGGGATCAATCCAGCGGTCCCTGTGCCCAGTTTATCAGCCTCGTTTGAAAACGCAGCGACCAAATCTGGGTTAATTCAGCTCGCTCTGGCCAGGCTGGCCGTGAAGATGCCGCTGAAGATAGCTGGCTCGCTTAACATTTCGGTCCGAAGTTCCCAGTAGACCGCCGTGCAATTTTTGCAGATGAGCCGGCTGGGTATGGATAAACAGCTTATTGATCGTGCCAACTTCAACGTCGCTAATTAGCCCAAGATTGACGCCCATTCGCACCTTCGACAAATAGTGCATCGTTTCCTCGCTGCTAATCTTCTTAGCCGTGCTCAGTACGCCCAAAGCCCGGCTGACATCGTCATGTAGGTCTTTTTCGCCCTTGCCCATTAGGAAATCACGGGCCTTCCGCTCGTATTGAATAATATCCGGCACGACTTTCTCGCCGACTAGCGATACCAGATCTTCCTCGCTGTGCCCCAGTGTCACTTGATTGCTGACCTGATAGAAATCACCGGTGTACTGAGACCCTTCGCCGTAGAGACCACGCACTGTGACGTTGATCCGTTGCATGCTGCGAAACACTTTTTCAATCTGCTGGGTAATCACCAGTGCAGGTAAATGCAGCATGACGCTGACGCGCAATCCCGTACCAACATTGGTAGGACATGCGGTCAGGTATCCATATTGCGGGTTAAAGGCATAGAGAACAGCGGATTCGAGTTGATCATCGAGGCGATTAATTTGTTGCCAAGCCGAATTTAGATCCAGCCCGCTGTGCATGACCTGGATTCGCAAATGGTCCTCTTCATTGACCATGATGCTGTATTGTTCATTCGGGTCGATTGCGACACCACGCGAACCATCGGCATCGGCGATCTCGCGACTGATCAATTGGCGTTCGACTAAAAACTGGCGATCGATTTCGGAAAGCGAATCGATATCAACGTAGTTAATGTCATCCCACTGATCGATTTGTTCCATTCGCGAACGCACCGTTCGCTCGATGCTAAGCCGGTCTTCATCGCTGCACCGACGGATGAAAGGAAAGTCGGCCAGATTACGAGCGAGACGAATTCGGCTGCTAATCACGATGTCCGATTCAGGACCGGTGCCGCGCAGCCATTCGCCCGGTGTATTGGCAAGTTTCGAGAAGTCAACGTCGCTTTTCACGAGCTAGACGCTCCCGAATCCGAATCATTTCCAGTTGCGTCTTCGTTGGCCGCATCCTTGCTATTGGAAACTTCACCTTTGGCGGCGGCTTCTTCTTCCATGCGTTTGAGCTCGTCCCGGATTTCGGAAGCACGTTCGTAGTTTTCACTCTCGATCGCTTCTTCCATTTCTCGTCTAAGTTGAATCATTTGAGCTTGGTTGTCGGCGGAAGCAGCAGCGCGGCGGGGTTGTTTCCCCACGTGTTGAAGCGAATCATGAATGTTCGTAAAGAGCGGAGTCAAATCCGTCTGGAAGTGTTTGTAATCGTAGGGGCACCCCAGACGACCTGTACTGCGAAATTCAAAAAAGCTGATTCCGCAAACCGGGCATTCTTTTTGGTCCAGCTCGGCTAGCTCAGCCTTGGTTTGGCCGAGGTTCAACTGTTTTGCCAGTGCTCCGGCAATCGAAGCGGCGGGGCTGCCCTGATCTTTGTGCAGAAACGACCGAGCGTGTTCTTCGCACAGATGCACGACACTTGGACCGCCCGGTTCGGTCAATTCGGTGATGTGAAATGTCGCCGGTTTCTCGCAGTATTGACATTTCATGCTATTTTTCTCGACGCTGACTCACACTTCTTACCCGTGTGGTGGATTCTATCGCTGAGCATTGAGGTGTCAACGTAAGTGCCCACCAAGAGAGTTCGCTGTCCGTTCGTCGGTAGGTCACCCCTACGCGCACGCGTTGCTTGCAAGCAAACTGGCCTCAAAGAAAACATCCTCTGCGGATTTCCAGCTCATGCATCAGCCCGATGAAAAGACATTCGCCAAATTGGCTGCCGAAAACGATTTCGTTCCGGTGTACCGGCGGTTGCTCAGCGATACGTTAACACCGGTGACTGCGTTTCGGCTGCTTGATGAGGGCGGACCGGCATGTTTGTTTGAAAGTGTCATCGGCGGCGAAAAGGTTGGCCGATACAGCTTTCTTGCGTCACGGCCGACTCAGCGGTTTTCGGCCAAGGGACAACAGGTCCACTGGACGACTGGACTGGACACCGACCAAGCAGAAACTCAGACAAAAACCGCCACGGATCCGCTGGACGAATTCCGCCGGCATTTTCATTATCAAGTCGCAGAAATTGACGGCTTGCCACCATTCATCGGTGGAGCGATCGGCTATGCCGGTTACGACGTCGTTCGTTACGTTGAAAAACTTCCTGACCATGGCGAGGATGACCGCCAACTTCCTGATTTAGATTTTGCGTTCTATCACACGCTTTGCGTTTTCGACCACGTTGCCAAAACGATCACCGTTGTCACGTTGGCGGATTGTCGATCAGTCAATCGTGCCGAGGACGCCGCAACCGTTCACCAAGCCGCGGTTGCTTCAGTCAATCAAACAGTCAAGCAATTATCAGGTTCAGTTGCTGGGGGAAATCCGCAGCAACCTCAGTGGAAACCGACGCCGTGGAATCCGGACCAGTGGCAAGAATCAAGTTCTCTGGAGGTCACGTCGAACTTTACTCAAGACGAGTTTGAAGACGCTGTTCGTCAGTGTGTTGAATACATTCGTGCTGGCGACATTTTTCAAGTCGTCCCCAGTCAACGATTGTCGGTCAAGAGTGACGTTGATCCATTGGAGGTCTATCGATCGCTTCGGGTAGTAAACCCCAGTCCGTTCATGTTTTTTGTTCGTACGCCGCAGTGTGTGCTGGTCGGATGTTCGCCCGAAATCATGTGCCGCGTCGAAAACAACACCGTTACCGTTAGGCCGTTGGCGGGTACCCGTCGGCGTGGCGAAAATGCTAAGGAAGACAAGGCACTCGAATTAGAATTGCTAGCCGATCCCAAAGAACGCGCCGAACATGTGATGCTGGTGGACCTGGGCCGAAACGATGTTGGCAGAGTCGCCGAGTTTGGTTCGATTGAACTTACCGAAGTTATGGTGGTGGAACGCTACAGTCACGTGATGCACATTAGCAGCGAAGTCCAAGGCAAGCTGCGCGAAGGCCTCGACGCGTTCGATGCGTTAAAAGCAGCATTGCCCGCCGGTACTGTTTCCGGTGCTCCTAAAGTTCGCGCGATGGAAGTCATCGATTCAATCGAACCCCACCGACGTGGACCGTATGGCGGAGCAGTCGGGTATATCGATTACCGCGGCAACATGGACACCTGCATCGCCCTTCGGACGATGGTGGTGCAAAACGGCAGGTTCGACGTTCAAGCTGGCTGCGGTGTGGTGGCGGACAGTGATCCAACGGCCGAGTATCAAGAAACGCTGAACAAAGCCCAGGCATTAGTTTCGGCGATTGAGTTAACGGTTGCCCGGATGGAGACTGAAGTAAAATAAAGGCAAAGCCGCGTGCCCAGCGGCTAGACGAACTTTCGATTCCACCCACCATTGACTGCAATCGTTTGCCCGCAGGTGAATGTGTTGTCCGGATCAGCGACAGATAAAATTGCTTTGGCAACATCATCGGGTGTCCCCCATCGCCGCATTAGCGATTGCCCTTTGGCCCTGCTGTCCCAATAGTCACTCGTGCTTTCGCCCCACGACGTTTGGATCCATCCGGGGGCAATCGTGTTGACTCGAATGTCGGGCGAATACTCCTGAGCCATGCTGTTGGCAAATGCCATCACCGCTGCTTTGATCGGACCAAACATTTGTCCGGCATCCCCTTCCATCCCTAGCGGTGCTTGATCCCATCCGACAAAGGTCATGGAAGGTGGCAGGTTCTCCGCAAGCGTTTTGGACGGCGGCTGTTCCAGCATTCGTCGGGCGACGTTTCGCGATAGTTCAATGGTACCTTGCACATCGACTCGCCAAAGTCTTTCAAGTTTTTCCGCGAAGGACCAGTCCGCCGTCTCGCCTGTTAACACATCCGCACCGGCATTATTGATCCAAGCATCGACGCGACCAAGCTTGCTGAACGCGATTTGGGCAAGGTTGTCTCGCTGTGACGGTATCTGCAAATCTGCTTGAACGACGAAAGCCTCTTGGCAACCCAATTCCTTCGCGATCTCGGCAGTGTTTTCAGCCCCTCGTTGGTTAGAAGCGTAATGAATGACCAGCTTGCTCGCACCGGAATTCGCCAGTGCGCACGCAGTCGCCTTGCCGATCCCGCTGGACGCTCCAGTCACCACGGCACAGACGCCAAAGAATGCGGGGGGTGATAACATGAGAACCCGTTGAAGTGGACGTGACGCGATAATCTAAGACGGTAGATCTGTGGTTGAGTGAGGCTAAGTACAGATCTGTTGCCATGAAGACGTGGTTTTGGTGATCCATTGCCCCGCTAATGGGCGCGGTCTTGCCGCTTGACCACCGGGCAAGCTACCCTAACCGCAAGTCAAAACTAATACAATTTGCCCAATTCTCCTACCTGTAAGCCGCATGTCTGACTCGAAAACTGTTGCCCAGGCCGAAATCGAACAACAAATCGGCGAGCTAGAAACTGCCACCGACAACATCGATATCGATAGTGCCGAGACCCAAGAATGGCTCGCTTCGTTGGACTACGTTCTGCAAAGCAAGGGCCCCCAGCGTGTTCAATTCCTGATCGAACAGCTTCGCGACCGTGCCGCTGAAGACGGAATCCAATGTACGCAAGACACCAGCACGCCGTACGTCAACACGATTCCGCGCAAGGACCAACCGGCATTTCCTGGCAACCGAGAATTGGAACGGCGACTCAAATCGATTGTTCGATGGAATGCCATGGCGATGGTCGTACGAGCGAACAAACGGCCCGGCGGAGTTGGTGGGCACATCAGCACATTCGCATCGAGTGCGACGCTTTACGAGATTGCTTTCAATCACTTTTTTCAAGGCCGCGGCGAAGACGGCTATTCGGGCGATTCGGTTTACTTCCAGGGTCACGCATCACCGGGGATGTACAGCCGAGCTTTTTTGGAAGGACGTTTGAGCGAGGAGAACCTTGAAAACTTCCGACGCGAACTCGCACCCGGCGGTGGATTGTCCAGTTATCCGCACCCTTGGTTGATGCCCAGCTTCTGGGAATACCCGACTGTGTCGATGGGACTTGGGCCAATCATGGCGATCTATCAGGCTCGTTTTAATGAGTACCTAAATGATCGCGGGATCAAGAACACCAAGGGACAAAAAGTCTGGGCATTCTTGGGTGACGGCGAGTGCGATGAGCCCGAAACCCTGGGGGCGATCGGTTTGGCGTCCCGCGAAAAGCTGGACAACCTGATCTTCGTTGTCAACTGCAACCTCCAGCGTCTTGATGGACCTGTCCGTGGAAACGGCAAGATCATTCAAGAACTCGAAGGCATCTTCCGCGGTGCGGGTTGGAATGTGATCAAGGTCATCTGGGGCGGCGAGTGGGATGAATTGCTCGCCAAAGATACATCCGGATTGCTAGTGAAACGCATGAACGAAGTGGTCGATGGTCAATATCAGAAGTACACCGGCATGCCCGGCAGCTACATCCGCGAACACTTCTTTGGTAAGTATCCAGAGCTGCTCAAGCTCGTTGAAAACTACAGCGATGAGAAGCTGGAAAAGATTCGCCGGGGTGGTCACGATCCAGAAAAGGTTTACGCCGCGTACAAACAGGCAACTGAAACAAGCAACGGCAAACCGACGGTCATCTTGGCCAAAACCGTCAAAGGTTATGGACTTGGCGAAGCAGGCGAAGGTCGCAACATCGCTCACAACCAAAAGAAGATGAATGAGGAGGAGTTGCTTGAATTCCGGACTCGTTTCGGCATTCCGATCAGCGATGAAGAAGTCGGCAAAGCACCGTTCTATCGGCCTGCTGAAAGCAGCGCAGAAATGAAGTACATGAAGGAGCGGCGCGAAGGTCTTGGCGGTCCTGTCCCCAGCCGGCCAACCGAACACCCGACAATGGAAGTGCCAACACTGGATTCATTTAGCAAGTTGATCCAGCGTCTCGGTGACGGCAAAAATTGCAGCACGACGTTCGCTGTCGTGCAGACCCTTATCGCACTGTGCCGTGATAAAAAGATCGGTAAGTACATGGTTCCGATCGTGCCTGATGAATCGCGAACGTTCGGCATGGAAGGCATGTTCAAGCAGTTTGGCATTTATGCGCACGCGGGCCAGTTGTACGAGCCCGTCGATTCCGAAATTGTGTTCTCTTACAAAGAGGCCCAAGACGGTCAGATTTTGGAAGAGGGAATCACTGAGTGTGGTTCGATGAGTAGTTTTAACGCGGCTGGTACTGCCTATAGCTGCCACGGCGTCAACATGATTCCGTTCTATATTTATTACAGCATGTTTGGATTCCAACGTGTGGGTGATTCAATCTGGGCTGCTGCGGATATGCGAGCCAAAGGTTTCTTGGTCGGTGGAACTGCCGGTCGGACATCGCTTAATGGCGAAGGTCTTCAGCACCAAGACGGACATAGCCTGCTAAACGCTATCGCGTTTCCCACCGTGCGATCCTACGATCCCGCCTGGGCTTACGAAGTGGTCGTGATTATCCAAGAAGGCCTCAAACGGATGTTCCAAGACGGCGAAGAGTGCATGTATTACATCACCGCCGAAAACGATGCTTACGATCACCCGACGATGCCTGAGGGCTGTGCCGAGGGAATCATCAAGGGAATGTACAAGTTCCGTAGCCGTGAAGTCGATTCGGCGAAGGCACGGGTGCAATTGTTTGGTAGCGGTGCGATCCTGAACTCGGCTCTGAAGGCCCAAGAAATCTTGGCCGATCAATACAATATCGCCAGCGACGTGTGGAGCGTGACCAGTTACACGCAACTTCGCCGCGAGGCCGATGATTGCGATCGTTGGAACATGCTGCATCCAACCGAAGAGCCTCGGAAGAGTTACCTGGAAGAGTGCCTCGATGGCATTGAAGGTCCGTTCATCTCGTCCAGCGATTACGTAAAAGCACTTGGCGAGCAATTGACACCTTGGATCCCAGGCGACTACTACGTTCTAGGTACCGACGGAATGGGACGCAGCGAAACTCGCGAAACTCTGCGGCGACATTTCGAGGTTGATGCCGAATCAATCACAATCGCGGCGTTAAGTCGCTTGGCAAAAGCAGGTGTGGTGAAGCCGCAGGATGTCGCCGACGCAATCAAGGCATTGGATTACGATCCTGACAAAGTGAATCCTTACTTTGCATAACAGACCCAAGGTCGAGTTGTCGCCAAACGCACAGCGTTGGGTTGTTTGGCAATTTCGACCGCGGAGCGTTCGACCAAAATCAGCAAATCTCAAAACTTAATCTCTAAAACCTAATCCCTTCCCTATGGCTACCGAAGTAAAACTTCCTGAACTTGGCGACGGCATCGAATCAGGTGACGTTCTTGATATCTTTGTGGCCGTGGGCGACACAATCACAGAGGGTCAAGACATCATTGAAATGGAAACCGATAAGGCGACCGTTCCAGTTCCCGCATCGGTCGGTGGTACGGTGACCAAGATATTGGTTGGCGAGGGAGACACGGTGCCGATCGGTGGAACCATCTTAGAAGTCGAAGCAGCTGCCGGTGCCGCCAAAGCTGAACCTCCCAAAGTTGACCCGGCAAAAGCGGAAGCACCGGCAGCAAAACCGCCGCAGGCGGCAACTGCCCAACCAACCCCACCGCCCGCTGCACCACCCGTCGCCGTTGCGCCCCCAACGCCAGTTGCTCCACCGGTTACACCGCCAGCTCCCGTCGTTGCTGAACCACCGGCACCGGTCGCCGACAGCTCGGCCGCGGCACTGCCCGCCGGTCCAGCCATTCGCCGGTTTGCTCGCGAAGTCGGTGTCGACCTAAACAGTGTTACTGGTTCCGGTGAGAATGGTCGGATTACTCGTGATGACATTCTTGCGGCCGTGCGATCGGCAAATCAATCCGCCAGCCAATCCGTTGCGGTAGGCGCGACATCCGCCGCACCCGTTCCGGCGACCGCAGCTAGCCCCGGATCGGGTTCACTGCCCGGCACCGTAGACGCCGATGATTACGGTCCGATCAGCGTCGATCGAATGACGAAAATTCGTAAAACAATCTCAAAGCAAATGCTGGCCAGTTGGACCAACGTTCCGCGGGTCACGAACTTTGATGATGCCGATATCACTGATCTGGAAATGCTTCGCAAGTCCAGCAAAGATGATTACGCCGCACAAGGCTTGAAGCTGACAACGATGCCATTCTTGATCAAGGCTGTGGCCACCGCACTTCGGCATCATCCAGCAATCAACGCGACGATTGATGAAGCGAACGAGCAGATCGTTTACAAGAACTACGTCAATATCGGGATCGCAGTGGATTCCGAAGACGGCTTGAAGGTTCCTGTCATGCACGGTGCGGATCGAATGGGCGTTCCCGAAGTCACTCGTTCGCTCGCTGAGATGGCTGGCAAAGTTCGTGGCGGAAAGATCGCGATCAGTGATATGCGCGGCGGCACTTTCACGATCAGCAACTTGGGCGCGATCGGCGGTCAATACTCGACACCCATCGTCAATGTTCCCGAAGTCGCGATCTTGCTGGTCGGACGCAGTCGCAAGCTGCCAGTCGTCATGCCCGACGACTCTATCAAGCCAAGACTAATGATGCCGCTTAGCTTGTCCTACGATCATCGTCTGGTCGACGGTGGAACCGCCGCAAGATTCTTGAACGACGTGATCGGCTACTTGGAAGCCCCCAGCCGCCTACTGCTGGCGCTTTAAGCTGCGTCTTCAGTTGATGATCAAAGACAGCGACCGTAGCTAAGCCCGTCAGGGTTTAGTCGGTCCGGTTGATTCTGGGGCAGCCTGATTCTGGGTCAGCCTGATTCTGGGTCAGACTGCGGAGCTGATCCAACGATTGTGATCAGCTCCGAAACTGCTCTCACTCAGCCTCAAAGAACTCCAACGGCTGAGATTCTTTGACATCCGCGACGCGGATTGCCAATTCACCTGACAAGATTCGTCGGAACGTTGTCCCAACGATCTCGCCCCGCCAACCTTTCAGCAACGATGGCTTGGCATCACCGGGACGGCGGTCGAGTTCATAACCGAGCAGTTCACGAACATTGTCGGCATTGCCAACGATCGGCGGTGCCAATTTATGTTGTCGTGAGATGCAGGCGATCGACGTAGACAGAAACTGACTCAGCATGGGTGATACCACACGGCGCGATCCGCGAGGACGCTTGGGAAGATCGGCTTCGTCAGTGTCCAGTGCCGCCTGAATGGCTTGACCAATCGCGTCATACTGGTCGTTCAAGTTGCGTCGTTCCATGCCTCGGATGCCACGAATTTTTTTGGGATCGGGCGATCCCTTTTTGGCAAGCTCGACGACCAAGTCGTCGCGTAGGACACGGCGAGGCAGTCGATCCAACTTCTTCGCTTGTTCTTCTCGCCATTTCCAAATGTGCCGAACGGCTTCCAATTGACGTGGCTTTAATCCGGATGCCCCGCTGACTCGACGCCAGTTTTCAGACGTTTCTGCTGTAACAACTTTTTGTTGCAGCACCTCGGTTTCCTCATCGATCCAGCGAACACGATCCAGCTTTTCGGCCATCGCCAAGAGCTTGTCATGCATCTCGAACAGGTCCGTCACGTCGTGCAACGCGTACGTGATCTGGTCGTCGGTCAACGGGCGACGCATCCAATTGGTTCGGGTTTCACCTTTGGGCAATGTTTTGTTGACCAGTCGCTGGACCAATGTTCCCAACGATGCTGGATATTCCATTCCGACAAATCCAGCGGCCAGCTGAGTATCAAAAAGTCCAGAAATTGTTTTGCCCGAATGGCGAAAACAAAAACGAATCTCCTCGCGAGCCGCATGGGCGATCACGATTCGTCCGGGCGTCGAGAGCAATTCCCAGAACGGGTCGGTATTAGGCACTTCAATGGGGTCGATAATCGCCAGTCGATCACCCGCGACGACCTGGATCAAAGACAACTGAGGTCGATAAGTGTCCTCGGAAACGAATTCAGTGTCGAAGCCAATACGTGGGCAATCGGCAATCGCATCACAAAAGTCTTGCAGCTGCTGCGGCGTGTTTATCGATTCGTATTTCACCGTTAACCTTGTGACGAAAGAGAGGCGGGACTGCTGCACGAATCTAACCGCCAACGACGACTTCGGCTATCCGCTTCCAACGAACAGTATCGCTTAAAGATGGCAATTTCAGTGTCGCCCGTTCGCAGTGACAAAGCTAAGGCATTTGAATTACTAGTTAGCGCCGCATCGATGGAAGAATTCGACGTTCTCGCCGCGGTTGATGAAGTTGACATTATCGATCTAAAGAATCCAACCTGGGGGGCGATTTCCCCTGTCTCGGCTGATTTGTGGGACTTGGTCGCAGCCACTTCGCAAAAGTCAGGAAAGCACCAGCAACTTTCCGCCGCACTGGGTGAGTTCGATCAGGCCGTTCAATGTGTCGAACAGCTACCACCAGAATTTCGATTTGCCAAAATGGGATCGAGCGAATGTGAAAGTTCTGAATCGCTTCAACAGCGATGGCAAAAAGTGAACAGCCTTCTGAATCAGTCGACCGAATTG
>CAYVAN010000042.1:0-4817 GCA_964449225.1 uncultured Rhodopirellula sp. | reverse complement strand
GCAGTCGCCTATGCAGATTTTGCATCCGCCAAATCGATTGATCCGATCAGTATTCTGGTTGCAGCGGAGGCCATTGGGCTTAAACGTATTCTGATAGATACCTTTAATAAAGATGGGCGGTCATCGATCGATCATCTCGGTGTTCATGGTATTGAAGCTTTCGCAGGCTTTGCGAATAGAAAAGGCATTTGGTGGTCACTCGCCGGAACCATCAATCTAAGCCAGATCGATCAACTGATTTCTGCCAAAATCTATCCCGATTGCATCGGGGTCCGCGGCGCGGTGTGCGAAGGTGGTCGAGCAACCCCGCTATCGAAGAAGAAATGCAGACGATTCGGTCAATCGATCCTTCATCTTGAAAAGTAGCTGACTAAAACGCGTGCCAGTGGGGATTCCAGCGTTAATCATTGTCGTGCTGCTATGCCCAGTCCAAGCCAGTCAGTTTTTGAAGTCGTTCCTCAAAGTTACCGATCAAACCGCCAACAAGAATCCAGTTTTTGCGACAGCGCAATTCGATTTCCCCGTGCTTATTAATCCGCAGGATCGAATCACCGACCACACCCGAATCATGGAGTTGTTTTAGATCGACTTCGCCCTCGTTGACGACGTCGAGCAATGTTTTGCCAGTCAATTCGATGAATTCTTTATTCATTGCAACCTCTTAAAACCAAAGTCAGATTCCGCCATTGTAGTTCGAGCTTTCAGATGTGCTGCGATCATGGAATCGAAGGCGAATCGAATTCAATTGTTGATAAGTGTGTTGATGGTTTGATCCAGTTGGCGACCCGCAAAGTCAATTTTCGCGACCTTTCCATTCTGATCAAAAATCACCACGCATGGTAGCGATACGACGCCAAATTGTGCAGCCGCAGGATTGCTGTTGTCCGTGTCATCGAATGCCAGTTCATCAACACTTCCTTGGGGGCTTCCTTGGGGATTGGGCGCCCGGAAGCTAGGGAAATCTAATCCGCTTTTCTCGACGAATGCTTGAACACGCTTGGCGTCTGTGTCCAGGTTCATACCGACGATCGCTATCTTTCCCTTCGCTTTATCGGACCACTCTTTCAGCAACGGTAGAATCTGCAACGACTGGGGAAAGTCGATCGTCCAGAAAGGCATCAGTACGACCTTGCCGCGATAGCCTGACATGTTGATTGGGGTTCCATCGACCGACGGCAACGAGAAATCGAATTCACGCCCGACTGCGTCTTCGCGCGCGTTTCTAGCACTGAGGGCCATCTGCAATTCTTGGTAAGTCGCTGCGTCTCTGTCCCGGAATCGGCGTTTCATCACTTGATAAGTTGCATTCGCCAAGTCCATTCGCTCACGCGATTCAAACTCCACTGCTGCACCCGATAAGTACTGAACCGTTTGCAGGTCCGCTGATTCATCGATCAGCGTTTCTGCCGCTTCGACCCACTCTGAAACAGTCACTTCATTGCTGGATTCGCCTCCGTCATTTTTACCAGCACTGATTTGATTGACCATCGAATCGATTGCATCAAAACGCACGTTGCCAGCCATTGCCGCAGCCATCTTGGCAATGTTTGGATCAGGAGAATTGGCGAACACATCGATGATCGTGTCACGGACTTCTTTGGCTTGAAGATCATGACCATAACTGGCCAGCAATCCGCGGGCTTGCCCCATCACCATCATTGCGGGCACGTCGGATTCAGAAACCGTGCTAGCGAGTTGTCGAACCAAGCCCACGATACTCTCGGGCGCTTCTTTAACTCCGTTCTGCAAATCTTCGATTCCAAACCCAATCAAAACCAGTCGGCTGTCTGATACGAGTGCATTGTCATCTGAATTCAAATTTGCTTTTGCAAGTGCTTCCAAATCAGTGGCCGCTTCCAAGTCACCCAGCGATGCCAAGTGAGAGAGAGCTTGCAGCTGGCCTCGGTTGCCTTCGCTGCGTAGTTTGTCGCTGACGTTTTGATTCTGGGCCAATCGACGCGACGCCTCGTGTTTCATTTTTATGATTCGCACCAGTGTTTTGCGTGCTTCCTTTGGATCAGAAATGCCGCTGGCCCCTGAAACAATCGTCTGCATATCCTTGTCAGCACCGGCAAGAAATTCGACAAGCTCGTCGGCGGTCAAGTCAGCTCGCAAGCCAACATCAGGCGATTCGCCAGCGGAATCGGCGACGGCCAATGGAAATCGTTGCGGCGACGGTGATGACTGGTTCAAATCCGGTCGATCGGTCATCTGGCTGTCCCGTTCAGGAATTCCCTGGATCGGCGAATTGTCCACGAAGGATTCCTGTGGCAAGAAATCAGGTGCCTGCGAGTCTTGATTTTGCGATTTCAACCTGGGGGCATTTTGTGCCAAGCGACTTTCCGGCAGGGGGTCTTCGGGGTTTGGCTGATCCACGTTTGACTCTCGCGAAGCGATGCCCTCGCTATCGGTAAGGTTGGCTTCCTCGACGGGCGAATTGCAGCCCGACAAGTTGGAAATCGACAGGATCCAGCAAATTGCCAAGAGTCTGCATGCCAAGGGTTCGCGTAGAAAACACATAGGTTTGAGTTCCGAGAAAATAGAGCGAAGGGCGTCTGGCCCAATCATATCGAGTGACAAAATTTCTGTCTCGCCAGTTTCACGGCAGCGATCATTTACCAAAACTTCGCAGCTGACGCGTCTTAATGCCCTTCCAGGCGATTCCTATCCAAAGAAAGTCCTTCCCTGAAACAGAAATCATCGGACTTGTCACCAGAGCCCTATTTCCCGGACACTTCCTGCTATGCGCGGCTTACCCAATCCTCTTCGAAAGTTTGTTCCGACGTGACACGCATTGATCGTTACATCTTGATCCTGTTTTTGCGAACAGTGCTGATTTGCTTTTGCTCTCTTGCCGGCATCTTTGTCGTTTTTCATGCTTTCACCAGCATGGATGATCTGGTCAAACAGGGACAAATCGAAGGTGGATTGCTGGGTGTACTGTTTCGTTTTTACGGTCCGTACATGCTGTTGCTATTTGATTGGACGGGCGCGATCATTGCGTTGATGGCGTTTTTGTTCACCGTCGGCTGGCTGCGGCGAACCGGCGAATTAACGTCAACGCTTGCTGCGGGCGTTTCACACGGTCGATTGATGCGGCCAATGATCATCGCGTCGCTGGCCATTGTGTCGCTTCAAATGCTTAGTCGAGAATTCGTTTTACCGCATCATCGTGATTCGCTTTCGATGAAGGCGAAAGACCTGACCGGTTCAGCCGAGCAATCGGTCAAGGCAAAGTATGACGTCATCAACCGCGTCCTTCTTGATGCAACATCCATGGATGGCAAGCACGGCCGTTTGAACGCCCCCAGCTTCCGATTGGACGGTGATTACGGTTCGTTCGGCGACCTGCTTTTGGCAGGATCCGCTCAGTGGATGGATACTCACCCCAACTTACCGCCGGGATATCTACTCGAAGACGTTTCCCGGCCAATGGATGTCGACACCGTCGCGTCAGTATTCTGGAACGACAATGCGATCTTGTTGACCAGTAAAGATCAGGCTTGGTTAAAACCAGGACAAGTGTACTTCATCACTCTTGTTGATCCCGGATTACTACAAACAAGCGACGCGGCTAGCCGCCGCGCAGCGATTGGTGAATTGATCGCCAGAATCAAAAATCCCGCCGTTCACAGCAGTCTGAAACTACAGGTGCTGCTCCATGAACGCTTCGTTCGCCCGCCGCTAGACTTTGCGCTAATCCTGTTAGGGCTACCGTTAGTGGTCAATCGCAAGGGCCGTAATCTGTTCATGATGATGAGCGTGGCGATGATGACCGTGATGGGTTTCTTTGCAGTCAAGACAGGTGCCAACTACATTGGCACCAGCGGTTACTTGGTCAGTCCGGCCATCGCCGCTTGGATACCGCTGCTTGTTTGCGGCCCGATCGCCTACATTCGTTACCGTGATGTGCAGTTAGTATGACCCAGAGTTGTCGGAAGCAACACGCACGGAAACCATCCGATGTTTCCGTGATTATTCCAACACTGAATGAACAGGAATGCGTCGCCGCAGCAATCCGATCAGCCCAAGCCGCAGGAGCTGGTGAAACAATCATCAGCGATGGTGGCAGCATCGATGAAACTCAGGCCGCTGCGATGGATGCCGGTGCGACAAAATTCGTAAGATCATTGCCGGGGCGTGGCACGCAACTGGCCAGCGGGTTATCGGTGGCCGCGGGCGATGTCTTGCTCTTTCTGCATGCCGATAATTTGCTTGGCAAAGATTGTTTAAATCAGATTTGCCAGTTGGATGAATTTGTTTGGGGAGCTTTCAGGCAACAGATTGATTCACCCCAAAGAATCTATCGAGCGATTGAATTTGGCAATGCTGCGCGCGTGCGTTGGCGTCAAATGGCTTTTGGCGACCAAGCAATTTTTGTTGATCGCAAAGTGTTGATGACTCACGGTGGTGTTGCCGAAATTCCGTTAATGGAAGACGTTGATTTGTCACGTCGTCTCCGCAAACTCGCCCGTCCAGTTTTACTTGATGGCCCCGTGCAAATAAGTTCACGGCGATGGGAACAAACCGGGGTGTTTCGCCAAACCATCCGTAACTGGACGTTGCAACTTCGTTACGCGGGCGGCGCATCGGCAGAAAGTTTGGTGGATCGGTACTAGAGATCTCGTTTGCGGAAATCCTGCATTGGCGTCACGATGCCCTCGGGTGTGCCTTTTCGTAAACTTGCAACAGATTGGCGGCACTGACGTGAGTGTAGATTTGCGTGGTTGCCAGACTCTTGTGACCAAGCAATTCTTGCACGCTTCGGATGTCAGCACCTCGGTCCATCAAGTGAGTCGCAAAACTGTGTCGCAGCG